>CAIUQW010000215.1 GCA_903901395.1 uncultured Chlorobiales bacterium
ACCGCCGATGAGGCCGCCGTCGATGTCGGGCATTCCGAACAGTTCGACTGCGTTCGAGGGTTTGACGCTGCCGCCGTACTG
Organism: uncultured Chlorobiales bacterium; assembly: GCA_903901395.1. GTDB lineage: Bacteria > Bacteroidota > Chlorobiia > Chlorobiales > Chlorobiaceae > Chlorobaculum. Next base: position 82 of record CAIUQW010000215.1, read on the forward strand.
GATTCTGAGGTGGTTTGCGGCCTGTTCGCCGTAGAGTTCGGCGACTTTGGCGCGGATCATGGCGTGAACATCCTGCGCCTGCAGGCTGGTGGCGGTTTTGCCGATGCCGATGGCCCAGACCGGTTCGCAGGCGATCACCAGATTGGTAAGGTCGGTGACGTCGGCAAGTCCTTCGACAACCTGCGCCGCGACGATCTCATCCGTCACGCCTCGCTCGCGGTCGTCGAGGGTTTCGCCGACGTACATGATGACCGAAAGTCCTTCGGCAAGCGCTTTCTGATAGGATGGATACACCGCTTTGCTGCGTGATTCAGGATTGATATTGAAGCGTGAAAGGGTTGAGTCCTATTGTTTATTCTCCAGCAGCAACGAGTTCAGGTTTTTTTGGCACTTTATCGTGGTTGGATGATTCGTTCCAAGTGCATTTTCCATAATGATCAAAGCGCGCCGGGCTAACGGTACCGCCTCTTCGGGCTTGTCCTGAACCGAGAGCAACGCGAGATTGCTCAGGCTTGTCGCAACGGCCGGATCATAAGGGCCAAGCGTCGTTTCCTGGATAGCCAGCGCTCGTCGCATGAGTGTAACCGCTTCGTCATTCTGGTTCATATCGTGCAGCAAGAGCGCCAGATTGCCCAGAATTGCAGCAATATCGGGATGCTCCGTGCCAAGCGCTTTTTCATACAGAGCGAGAGCCTGTCGATAGAATGATTCCGCCTCGATATATTTCCCTCGCGCTTCGAGCACATTCGCCAGGTTGTTCAGACATATAGCGATTTTAAGATTTCCTTTGCCAAGAACCGCTTCATCGATCACCAGAGCGCGTCGAAAAAGCGGTTCCGCCTCAGAATATTTCCCCTGTGAAGCGAGCACTCCCGCCAGATTGTTCAAGTTTGTCGCTACATCGGGATGTTTCGGCCCGAGAGCTTTCAGATCGATGGCCAATGAATGTCGATAGAGTTGTTTCGCCTGGCCATATTTCCCTCGCGCTTCGAGTAAATTTGCAATATGGCTCAGATTGGAAGCGACCACGGGATGATCCGCTCCGAATGCTTTTTCATTGATAGCCAGAGCGCGTCGAAAGAGGGGTTCCGCTTCGTTATATTTGCTTTGATATTGCAGTAACTTCGCCAGATTATTCAGGCTCATCGCGACAACAGGATGTTTTGGCCCGAGAGTTTCTTCATAAATTGCCAGTGCGCGACGAAGCGGCGATTCGGCTTCGGCATATCGCCCCAATGTATTGAGTATAACAGCGTGGGCATTGAGATAGAACGGATTTTCATCCTCGATGGCAGCAGCTTTCCGATAATAGCGCTCGGCTTCCGGGTAGTTGACTTGCATTTCGAAATTCTGTCCTTGCAGATAATTCAACTTTGCATGATCATGCCGGAAGTCATTATATCTCTCGCGAAAATCTTTCAAGAGGCGATTAACTTCATTGTAGTCGAGTTTTTTTCTGGCTGCTTCGATTTTTGGAAACAATGCGCTGAACTCTTCGCCTACGGCGTCCTGTTTGACAAGCTCGTAATTTTTTTCTGCTTTGACAGGACAGGTCTGCGTGATAGTGATCGCATCATCTTCGCTCAACTCATCGAAAGACTTTTCGTAAATATTCTGCACAATCTTCTGTAATGCAGAATCGCTTCTTGCATTATCGATATTTTGCTGAACTGCATGATTCTTCTGGCTTGTTGCACTCGTGTCAGGAGAACTCACTTTTTTTGAACCCGCTTGTTGCTTTCCTGAGAAATTGCCACCTTTGCTGGCGGTGATTTTTACCTGTTCCGCGCTCAAGCAGGAGGATGGAGCAATGAAGCTTGTTGCAATAGTGATCGCGCTCCAGAGAGAGGCGATGCTGATGGCAGGTTTTCTCATGTCTGTTCTCTCTGTATCGTGGCATCGCCATCGGCTATCATGTTGCCGCCACCATTGATGATGGTGACAACGCCGCTGTTTCTCCGCACGGATCGAGATGAGTGATCGGCTGAGGAGTCAGGCTGAATCGCTGTTTTCATTGGCGTTGGTAACTGGCGGCAACATCTGCAAAAACCTCATTTATTCAAGGTACTGCGGAAACAATGCGCAAACAACTTTTCGCGAGAGAATGGCAACATTGGCCCCACCAGCCGCGACTTCCAGCAACGCGGGATGAACCGCTTTGCAGCGTGGGTGAGGGTTGAGCGCGGGAGCACGAAACGGCTGTATGCTATGGCTTTTTCCTGACCTGCACAGCGTTCAGGTAGTTTCTGCATGAAATGCTGTTCGGATGCTCCGGGCCGAGCGTCATTTCATAGATAGCGAGTGCGCGTCGAAAAAGAGGTTCAGCCTCGTTGTATCGTCCCAATCGCCAAAGCATTAAGGCGTGGGCATCGAGGTACAGAGGATTTTCATCCTCTAATGCAGCTGCTTTTTTGTAGTAGCGTTCGGCTTCCGTGTATTTGATTTGCAAACCCATCAAAAGACTTCCCGTAAATATTGTGGACAATCTTTTGAAACGCCGGATTGGTTCTCGCTTCAGCAACATTTTTCTGAAGGGCAATTTTTTCGATGTTAGCCAATCTCTTGTCAATCGAACTCAGTTGTTGCGAGCCTGCTCCGTGAATCATCGTAAGATCCCGACCTGCAAAGTTATTCTTGCTCCCGCTGATGATGACTTGTTGCAATGGAGCGCTCAGTCAAAACGACGGTGCAACTTAGCCTGCCGATATGCTGAAAACAATATTGGCTGATATAAATCTTTGGATCGGTTTCATTATTGCACTCCTCCCTGAATTGTCACGTTTCGTCAGTTGTTTTTCTGAGAGGTTCGAGATGAGTGATACATCGATAACGCAAGATGACTATCTGTTTTCATTGGCGTAAGAATGAGTGGCTAAAACAGCAAAACCTGTACAGTAGAAGATAATTTGGAAATATTGTGCAAACAACTGTTGGTGGGAGACAAAGGAAAGGGCGAACACGCAGGTTTGCCTCTACGGAAGAAAGGAATTGTGACTGCGTCTGGGTTTGCCTTACGGCACCAGATACAAATGGTCATAGTGGATCACTGGCTTGTGGCCTTTCTGTCCCAGCGTGGCTCTCGCTTTGTCGGCGCTGCAGGAGGCCATGCCGTAGCCGATGACTTTGCCGTCCTCGGCGCAGATGCGGATGACGTCGCCGCGCTGGAAGCTTCCTTCGACGCCGGTGATGCCGACGGGCAGGAGGCTGGTCGCGTGATCAGTGGCGGTGAGCGCGTCGATGGCGCCCTGGTTGATGATGACCGCACCTTTTTCGAGTCCTTCACTGAGGGCGATCCAGCGCTTGCGGCTCTGCTTGGGTTTCTGGGCGATGAACTTCGTGCCGGTTTTGCCGCCGTGCGCGATGGTTTGCAGGATGCCGGGGGTGGTGCCGTTAGCGATGTGCACGGTGATGCCGAGGCGCGAGAGCTTGTGCGCGATGGTGCACTTGGTGAGCATCCCGCCGCGCCCGAACTCCGATTTGCCGGGTCGGATATACTGGCTGAAGTTCTTCGAGGCGGGGTCGATCTCCTCGATCACCGGGTTGCCTTCGCTCTGCATGTCGAAAAGGCCGTCCACGTTCGAGAGGATGATGTGGCCATCGACTTGCAGCATCGAGGCGATGAGGCCGGAGAGTTCGTCGTTATCGGTGAACATCAGCTCGGTGACGGCGACGGCGTCGTTCTCGTTGACGATGGGCACGATTTTCTGCGCGAGCAGCGCCTCGAAGCAGGTGCGCATGTTGAGGTAGTGCTGCCGGTCGCGGAAGTCCCCCTTCGTCACAAGCAGCTGCGCGCCGGTCATGCCGTGCTTTTCGAAGCGGTCGTTGTAGGCGTTGATGAGGCGGATCTGTCCGGTGGCGGCGAGCACCTGGCGCGTCTCGACCGGCGTGAGATTTCCAGCGAGCGACACGATGCCGCGCCCCGCGCCGACAGCGCCGGAGGTGACGAGAATGACTTCGACGCCATCCGCCATGAGCGCGGCGATCTGCGAAGTCAGGCTGTCGAGAATCGCCGGGTCGAGCTGGCCGTCGCGCCCCGTGATGACGTTGGTGCCAACCTTGACGACAATTCGCCTGTATACCGGATGTTTGTGCGTCATGCCTTGCGTCTTACTTCAAATGTTCCTGACTGAAATGCAACCCGGCGATGCCCGCGATGATCAGAATCAGCGAGATCACTTTGAGGGCGTTCATGCTTTCGCCGAACCATAATACGCCGATTGCCGTGATGAGCGCCGTGCCGAGCGCCGACCAGATGGCGTAGGCCATGCCGACCGGCATCACTCTCAGCGCCAGCGTGAGGAAGGTAAGACTCAGGCCGTAAAAAACGAAAATCAAAACCGATGGCAGCGGTTTCGAGAAGCCCGCCGCGAGCTTCATGCTTGTGGTGCCGCAGACTTCAGCGACGATGGCGAGGACGAGGTAGAGCCACTGCATGGTTTACGCCTCCTGAATTTTTTGCGCCCGCTGGCGGCACGCCTCCGTGTCGAGGCACTCGCCGAAGAGTTGCAGGCTGAAGTTGCCGAGCGAGTAGCCGCGCTCCGTGCAGAGCGTCTGCATCATGCCCGCAAGCTCGCTGCTCGTGGCCTCCGACACCTGGCCGCACTTGAGGCAGATGATGTGCAGATGGTTGTCCACGCCCCACGCTTTTTCGTAGTGGGTGTGCTTGTGGCCGAGATCAATCTTGGTGACGAGGTTGTAGCGAAAAAGCAGGTCGAGGGTGTGATAGACCGTGGCGCGTGAAATGGCGACGCTCTTTTCACGGAGCCGCACAAACAGCTCGTCGG
>CAIUQW010000216.1 GCA_903901395.1 uncultured Chlorobiales bacterium
CGGAACGACGGGTACACGAGCATATCAGGGAGCTGTCCAAGGAGCTGGTCATGCTTTCGGAGACGGTGCTGAGCAATTTCGAGGACGCGCTGGCCGCCGTGCGAGCGCAGGATGTGCAGGCCGCCCGCAGGGTCAGGTCGGTGGACGACGAGATCAATCTCGCCGAGGTGCGGCTGGAGGAGCGGTGCCTTGCGTTTCTCGCGCTGCAACAGCCGGTCGCGCGCGACTTGCGAACCATCGTGACCATCATCAAGATCAACGACGACCTCGAACGCATCGGCGATCTTGCTGTGCACATCGTCGAGCGGATGCCTGACCTCGGCACGGATGCCATTGATCGATACGAGTTCGACAAGATGGGCGGCGTCGCCTCGCAGATGGTACGGCGCTCGATCGAGGCGTTCGTGGATCGTGACCGGCACATCGCCGGGCAGGTGTGCAGTTCAGACGAAGAGGTCGATACAATGCACCGCCTCGTCTTCAAGAAGGTTGCCGAAGGGATGAAGAGCGGCTCCAGCAACACCGAGCAACTGCTTGCCGTGCTGAGCGTCTCGCGCTACATCGAACGCATGGCCGACCACGCCACCCGCATCGCCCGCGAAGTAATTTATCTCGTCACCGGCGAAATCGTCCGCCACAACGAAGACACCTTCGAAAAACTCATCCAGTCGTTCAAGGACTGAGGGTTGTACTATCTGCCGCTGATAAGGGTTACGATACAGAATCCCGCTGCCGGAATGTGTGCTCCGGTGGCGGGATTTTTTTTGTGATGGGTGGCGGTATCTTAAAGAAGATCAGGAATATTCCGTAAACTTGATATAAACGTTGGCCGAGTAGTACCCTTTTTCTGAACCTTTCACTTCTCGGATATGTCATCAAATGAGAAATGTCCTGTTTGCGACAATGAAGTAGAACGGCTTGAGCATGATCTGGCGACGAACGTGGTTCAAATTGACTGTCCGCACTGCGGAAATTTTGCGCTTTCTGGATCATTGGAGGTGGAGCTTCGGTCGCTTCTGAAGCAGCAGGATGCACAACCAAAGCTGAGCCACGCTTTGCGCAGGTCTCAAGAATCATCTGCTCGGCCATTTTTTGATACCTATGCGGCTGAGGCTGCGCTCAAACAGCCACTTCCTCGCCCACGCGAACAAGCTGATTTTCTTGTGCGTTGGTTAGCTGAGAATTCGCCAGGTCCGGGTGAACAAGTTTTGGTGAACTATGCTAATAACGGAGCTATTGTTGGTGCCAAGAGTGAGCCTGGTTTTGAGCTGGTAATTGATCACTTATTTGAGTGTGGTTTGTTTACTGGTGAAAAATCAAGAGCATTAGGTTGCAGTGATGCAGCCTTTGCTACTTTGACTTTCGCGGGATGGGAACAATATGAGAATCTACTTCGGAGTGGACAGGTTTATCGCAAGGCTTTCATGGCGATGAAGTTTGGTGATCCAGCATTGGACAATGTTCTGGAAAATGTTCTCAAGCCAAGCGCAAAAAGAGCTGGCTTTGATTTGTTCAAGTTGACCGAGAGGCCAAAAGCCGGGATCATTGACAACCGTATGCGCGTTGAAATTCAGGCGTCAGATTTTGTTGTCGCCGATCTTTCTCACGACAATCTTGGCGCTTATTGGGAAGCAGGTTATGCGGAAGGTTTGGGTAAACCGGTGATATATACATGCGAGAGATCAAAGTTCGAACAGGCGAAAACCCATTTCGATACAAATCATCACCTGACAATTCTCTGGGATGCTGATGCTCCAGAGATATGTTCAGATGAGTTTACAGCAACCATTCGCGCTACGCTTCCGCACATAGCCAAGATGGATGACGGTATCGAATGATATCAGCTGATTAAATATTTACCCGATTATTTTCTCCGCTAATCTCGCCTGCGCGAGTTGTGAATTTAATTGTCCGCATTCAACTGATCGAGCAGATTTTTTACGGAGTTTGCCGTTTTAAGCTCGCCTCGTCATGCGGATTTGATTGCTTCGATTGTTTCGGCATTTGGAATGAGAGGCTCGAAAGGTAGCGCCTTTTCGGCGGCAACTGTTATCGATAAAACAAACAGGCTGTCCCGGATTTGTTTCCGAGACAGCCTGTTACCATTGTCCAGCATCGTTCAGTTTTTTGCAGACATTGCAAGCTGTTCAGTGCAAGCCGCGCTACTACTTTCACAGCATCAGCAATCCGCCCGAAACCGGAATGTAGCACCCCGTCACGAAGCGGCTGTGGTCGGAAGCGACGGCAAGCACCGCTCCGGCGATGTCTTCCGGGAGGGCGACGCGCTTGAGCGGAGCCATCTCGCCGATCATCGCTTTCTGCTCCTCGGGCAACCACGCCGTGGCGTCGGTGAGCGTAAGGCCGGGAGCAACCACGTTGACGCGCACGCCGAAGGGGCCGACCTCTTCGGCAAGCGAGCGGACGAAGGCGTCGAGGCCCGATTTCGCGGTGCTGTGCACGATGAAGCCCGGCGACGGGTGGCGGGACAATGTGCTCGAAATGGCGATGATACTGCCCGATTTCCGCTCGATCATCCCCGGCAGCACCGCCTGACAGCAGAAAAAAATCGACTTCAGCTCGCCGGTGAGCTTCGCCTCGAACTCTTCCCAGGTAAATTGCGTGAACGGCTTGACCGGAAAACCAATCGAAGCGTTGCCGACAAGCAGATCGACCGGCCCGAGGCTCGCTTCCACCTCGGCGACCATCGCGCGAACCTGCACCTCGTCGCGCACATCCGCCCGCACGGCGAGCGCCCTGCCGCCAGCCTGCGTGATCTCATCGACCACCGCGCGAGCCGCGCTTTCGCTCTGGAAGTAATTGACCGCCACCGCCGCGCCTTCGGCGGCAAGAAGCTGCGCCGTAGCCCGTCCAATACCTCGGCTCGCGCCCGTAACCAATGCGACTTTGCCTTTCATTTTTTTACCCCATTTTTTTATTACAACAAGAGTATCATTACTGCTCTTTTCCACCAGCGTTCTTGATCAATATAATAACATCTTTGTGATTATTTTTTATTGCATCACTTAATGGCGTATCGCCATAATTATTATGAACATTGACATCAGCGCCGCCCTTGATGAGTAAATCAACGATCTCCTTATTACCTTGCTGCGCAGCCAAATGCAAAGGGGTATATCCTTGACCTGCTTTACTATTTATATCTGCATGAAGATCAAGTAAAGTTCTTACAGCAATAATCTTGTTATTTTCTGCGGCTTTATGCAACGCCGTCCAACCGTATTCACGACTATTGACATTTGCTCCTTTTCCGACAAAATACTCTACCATTTCTTTATCATCGAACATCGCCGCAGTTATCAATAAGTTTTGCTTGTTAATTCCTGCATTGATTCTTGTGGGATATTTTTCAAGAAACTCATCAATGCTTTTAAGATCATTCAGAAGAATAGCATTAAACAATCGTTCTTCTTCCATCCGTTCATCTGGTTTCTCTTCTTTCAAGGAAAGTCCTGATTTTTTACTAATTTTCTGTTTATTCCAACTATATTTTCGAATCATATCAAGCAAATCTCTCCTCTGTGACCGAGCAGCTTCTATTGCCGCTGTCGTTCCGGCTGCATTCTGAATATTAATATCAGCACCTTTCTCAAGGAGATATTGTACAACATCATTTTTTCCTGCATGAGTAGCCACGAGTAATGACGTTGATTGCGAATAATCTCGACTATTAATCATAGACGGATTTTTAGCCAATAGTGATTTCACCTTGTTCAAATCTCCATTCAAAGCAGCATAATGAATCGGATACTGAGCCAGACGTTCAGAATTAAATGGCTGATTTTTCATAATATCATCAAAAGGGACTGGCTCTTGCTTGCTGTATTTTCCTATCATTTTAACCAAATCATCCATTTGAAAATACGACGCTACAACAACAGGAACCCAACCAATGTTATTTGGAATGGATACATCCGCACCTTTATCGAGCAAGTATTGTACAACATTTCTTTTTCCAGCAGCAGTTGCCACGAGAAGCGGGGTTGATTTCGAGTAATCTTTACTATTCAGTAGTTTGTGATTTTTTTTCAGGAGTGTTTTTATTTTATTCAAGTCACCGCACCATGCCGCATAATGCAGAGGATATTGTTTTAAACGCTCAGGAATAAAGGGTATATCATTTCCTTTGATAACCTCATTATCCTTCGGCAAATCCACGGCACCATGACTTTCAAGTATTTTTGCTATATCATCAGGATATTCCATGGATGCTCTGTGCAAAGGAGTCCAGCCATCTTTGTTTATTACATTGACATCAGCTCCCCTTTGCAGCAAAAGCTCCACCATCGCTTTATGTTTTCCAAACACAGCTTCAGAAAGAGGTGTCTCCCCCTCATTATCAGGAGTATTGATTTCTGCACTTTTATTGAGCAATATTTCAGCTATTTCTATATTTCCAGAATAAGCTGCAGAATGCAAAGGCGAAGTACCGTCATAACTTTTCAGATTAACATCTGCGCCATTATTGACAAGCAACAATACAATGTCTTTGTATTTTGATGCCGCAACATGCAAGGGGCTCATTCTACTACTCAAAGTCTCATTGACATCACATCCACTTTCGATTAAAAATTTCACAACCTCCGTGCGCCCGTTAAGAGCCGCATAATACAACGGAGTGATACCTCGATCATCTCTGCTTGAAAGCAGTTCGTGATTCTTTTCTACAAGTGATTTGACCTTTGCAAGATCACCAACTTGCGCTGCATCATGAATCTCACCGGCAAACGCGAAATGGTTCAATAATAATACAGATAACGCAAAAACAGAGCCATACCTAATTGCTCTTACAGTAATCTTTTTTTTCTCATGATCACTCCCTTTGCGGTTTTTTCTTAATAAATTATTTATTTTTCTATTAAGATTGCTTTCCCCTCATCGCTCACTCATCTCTTGTTTTTATTTATTTTAATAATCTCATTAAGATTATTCCTTACATTCTTTGTGTCTGGATGTTCGCTGCCAAGCTGCTTTTCACGAATTGCCACTATACGTCGTAATATTGGCTCAGCCTCCACGAAACGGCCTTCAAAGATATACACTATCGATAAGTTATTAAGAGTTTTTGCAACATCGAGACAATCTTTTCCAAGTGTTTCCTCCCTGATTTTCAATGAACGTAAAAAATATCGCTCTGCCTCAATGTAGTTTTTTCGATAAACACAGAGCATACCTAGATCATTAAGTGTTGATGCAAATTCAGGATGACCAGAACCATAAACCTTTTCTTTTATCCTTAAAACTTGACTAAATGTCAATTCTGCTTCCCCATATTTTCCACCATACTGA
>CAIUQW010000217.1 GCA_903901395.1 uncultured Chlorobiales bacterium
TCGTGGCAGAAGCGCTCATACTGGTCGAGGGCGCGCATCGCCTGCGCCTCGGTCAGAGGGGAACGCTTGCTTCGGTCGTAGCAGTGCCGACAATGCAGGTCGCAGGCATTGGTGATGTGCCACTGAAAACCGAAATGGGTGAGGGTGCTGAGATGGTCTGGCAGATCGCGGCCAAAAATCTCCGGATCACGGCGCAGCAGCGTTGATGGAGCTTTGAGAATTCCCTGACGGTCGAGATACGAGAGAAGGCGGTAAAAATGGTTGACCGGCTGATGGTGCTGTTCAGCAAGCGACTTCAGATTCAGCTGCCCGGTGACGATTTTCAAGCCAAGCAGATGATCGGCATCAGCGAGCGCCTGACGGGTTCGCCCGCTGGAAGGCTCCTGCCAGGTGAGTGAAATCTCACCGCCATGAGCCTCCAGCCGGAGCGAATCAGCCAGTCGATATCGATTTTTCAGTTTGCGGCTGTTCATGAGCTTGATTCAGCATCCGATACTGAAATAACCGGAGACTACTTGCCCGCGTCAGCTTTTGGAGCAGTAGACTTGCTTCCTGCGCATTTTTTTCCAGCCTTGTTCTCTGTCACTTTTGCAGTGGGTTTTGTGCTTCCCGCTCATTTTTTGCCAACAGTGTTCTCCTTGAGCTGAGCAGCTTCGGGTTTGGCCGCAGGTTTGTCCGCAGGCTTGTCGGCGGCCATGAGTGGAACTGAGCTTCCGGCGATCAGGGTTGAAACGCTCAGCGTGGCGAGGACGTTTTTGACAGAATTTTTCATGAAGTGTCTCCTTTTTTTGAAAGTTTTCGAGCAGTCGATCGAGAGAAAAGTAGCGGTTGTCTCTGAGGTGGGATGTCATCCGCAACAAAAGGTTGCAGAATATTTCTGTAAGAATTTACGTAAAATCGTTCGACAAAGCAATGTTTCTGCTTGCTCGGTCAGATCCGACAGATCGGACTGATCTGTCCGATTCGGCAGTAAAACACCAAAGCCGGTCAAACTACAACCGGCTTTGATGAATTGTGATGTCGTCGCTGAAGCTCAGCTTCCGATGTACTCTTTGAGCACTTTGTTGTAGGCGGACTGGCGGAGGCGGCGGATTGCTTTTTCCTTGATCTGGCGGACGCGCTCGCGGGTGAGCTTGAACTTTTCGCCGATCTCTTCGAGCGTGAGCGGGTTGTCCATGCCGATGCCGAAGTAGGAACGGATCACGTCGGCCTCTCTCGGCGCAAGCACCGACAGCGAGCGCTCGACTTCGAGGGTGAGCGAGTCACGATTCAGGCTGTGGTCGGGCATGTGGCCGTCGTTCTGCAACACATCGAGCAGACGGTTGTCGTCACCCTGCGCGAAGGGCGCATCGACCGAAACGTGGCGTCCGGCGATCTTGAGGGTGTCAGCCACATCCTGCGAATCCATGTCGAGCAGGTTGGCCAGCTCCTTGGTGTTCGGGTCGCGCTCGTACTCCTGTTCGAGCTGACTGTACGCCTTGCTGATCTTGTTGAGTGTACCGACGCGGTTGAGCGGCAGACGGACGATGCGGGACTGTTCGGCGAGCGCCTGAAGGATCGACTGGCGAATCCACCAAACGGCGTAGGAGATGAACTTGAAGCCACGGGTTTCGTCAAAGCGCTTGGCCGCCTTGATCAGGCCGAGGTTGCCCTCGTTGATCAGGTCGCCGAGCGTCAACCCCTGATTCTGGTACTGCTTGGCCACTGAGACCACGAAGCGCAGGTTGCCTTTGATCAGCTTGTCGAGCGCGCGTTTGGCGCGTTTGTACTCGACGGTATCGACCGGCATATCGTAGCCTTCTTTGATTGCTCTGGTCAGCTTCACTTCGTCTTCTGCCGTCAGAAGATCATATTTGCCGATCTCCTGAAGATAACGGTCGAGGGAGAGGCTCTCCCTGTTGGTAATTTGCTTGCTAATTTTCAACTGCTTCATGAATTGATCCTTGTTCGAACTCTATCAGCTATCAAGGATAACATCACTGATACTACCTGTGAACCGGATCGCATCGACCCTGGCGCTTGAATCCCGACAGACAAAATCGAACGTGGAATATCTAAAAAAATTTGGACTTTTCTTTTAAATGTCTAAAAATACACTTCTCCGCTACGAAAGAACTTCGAGATTTCCTTGCAGCTTCAACACGAGTGAACGCGACTCTTCAAGCTTTTCCTTCTCTTTGGCGATGACTTCGGCGGGCGCATTGGCCACGAATCCCTGGTTGGAGAGTTTCTTCTGTAAAGAATCTATATATGCCGTCACTTTGGCTATCTCTTTTTGCAGGCGGATTTTCTCTTTTTCGAATGATATTAACCCTTCAAGCCGTATAAAAAGTTCACTGCCGTTAACTATCGAAGCCGCCGAATGCGCGGGCTTGACAGTATTAATACAGTTATTTACTACGGTAGAATTTGTCATTCCGACAAATACGTTCGTATTAGCGGTAAATATCTGCTGAGCATTCTCGTCAATGGGCTTGAAATCAATATGCGTATTGGCTGAAGGTGGAACAGAAAATAAAGATCGAATACTGCGATGTCCAGAAATAAGATTTCGCATCAAGTCGAACGCGGCGGCGTCTTCAGCCGTCCATGACGCGGTGTCGGATTGTGGCAGCAGCTCCTTCGCGATGGTTTCGTCGTTGCCGCGCGGCGCGATGGCGTGCCAGATTTCATCGGTGATGAAGGGCATGACCGGATGCAGCGCTTTGAGCACCCCTTCGAGCACCGAGATCGAGAGGCACACTGCGTGGCGCGAGCGCTCCGCCGAAGCTTCGCCCGCCAGCTCGCTTTTCAGCGCCTCGACGTACCAGTCGCAGTAGTCGCCCCAGAAAAACTCGTGCACGATCTTCACCATGTCGTTCACCTTGAAGTTCGCCATCGCCTGATGGTAGCGTTCGAGCATGGCGTTGTAGCGCGACATGAGCCA
>CAIUQW010000218.1 GCA_903901395.1 uncultured Chlorobiales bacterium
TGATGCAGTTACTTGCTGCCACGCAGCCAGATGTCGTCGAAACGCTTGGCATTGGCGAAGACGGCCCCAAACGCAATCAGTTCCTCCACCGTTTGCAGGGCGAAGTTGCCAAACGCGGCGTGGTCGATGTGTTGCGCAGTGGCATCAAGCACGGCCCCGCGCACCTGGAGCTTTTCTACGGTACGCCGACTTCCGGCAACCTCAAAGCCGCCGAACGATTCGAGGCCAACATCTTCAGCGTGACCCGCCAGTTGCGCTACAGCCGCAGCGAAACAGCACTCTCTCTCGATCTGGCCATCTTCATCAACGGCCTGCCCATCGCCACATTCGAACTCAAGAACAAGCTCACCAAGCAGACGGTATTCGATGCCGTCCAGCAATATCAGCGCGACCGCGATCCCAAAGAACTGCTGTTCCAGTTTGGCCGGTGCATCGTCCACTTTGCCGTGGACGACCACGAGGCGCAATTCTGCACCCACCTGAAAGGCAAGGCATCATGGTTCCTTCCATTCAACAAAGGCCACAACGACGGTGCAGGCAATCCGCCGAATCCATTTGGACTGGCCACCGATTACCTCTGGAAAGAAATCCTCACCAAAGAGGGGCTGACCGACATTCTGGAAAACTATGCCCAGATCGTCGAAGAGAAAGACGAGAAAACCGGCAGGAAAAAGTACAAGCAGATATTTCCGCGCTATCATCAATTGAAGGTGGTGCGCAGGCTCCTTGCTGATTCCCGAAAGAACGGCGTCGGGCGGCGCTACCTGATCCAGCATTCAGCAGGAAGCGGCAAGAGCAATTCCATCGCATGGCTGGCGCATCAGCTCGTCGGGCTTGAAGAGGGCAGCAAGGCGCTCTTCGATTCCGTCATTGTCGTAACCGACCGCCACGTGCTGGACAAGCAGATTCGCGACACCATAAAGCAGTTCGCCCAGGTATCGGCGACAGTTGGCCACGCCGAACACTCCGGTGACTTGCGAAAATTCATCAAGAGCGGCAAGAAGATCATCATCACGACGGTGCAGAAGTTTCCGGTGATTCTCGACGAAATCGGCGACGAACATCGTGGCCGCACCTTCGCCATCATCATCGACGAGGCGCATTCCAGCCAGGGCGGAAAGTCCAGCGCCGCCATGAATCGCGTGCTGGAAGAAAAAGGCGCGTATGGCTTCGATGACGAGGAGACGCTTCAAGACAAGATCAACGAGATCATCGAAGGGCGGAAAATGGTGGGCAACGCCAGCTATTTCGCCTTTACCGCGACGCCGAAGAACAAGACGCTCGAAATTTTCGGTGAACCGGAACCACAGCCAGATGGTGAGGTAAAGCACTATCCGTTCGACAGTTACACCATGAAGCAGGCCATTCAGGAGGGCTTCATCCTCGACGTGCTGAAGAGCTACACGCCGGTGGAGAGCTATTATCGACTGGCAAAGACGGTAGAAAGCGATCCGATGTTCGACTCAAAAAAGGCCCAGAAAAAGCTTCGCCGGTATGTGGAGTCACACGAGCACGCCATCCACGAGAAAGCGGAGATCATGATCGACCATTTCCACGCGCAGGTTATTGGCCAGCGCAAGATCGGCGGACAGGCGCGAGCGATGGTCATCACCAACGGCATCGAACGGGCGATTCAATACTTCCACGCCTTCAAGGAGTATCTCAAGGAGCGCAAAAGCCCTTACGAACCTATCGTAGCCTTTTCCGGCGAACACGAGTACGGCGGCAAAAAGGTCAGCGAAGCTTCACTGAATGGTTTCCCGAGCAGCCAGATTCCGGACAAGGTGCAGCAAGACCCGTACCGGTTCCTGATCGTCGCCGACAAGTACCAGACCGGCTCCGACGAGCCGCTCCTGCACACAATGTATGTGGACAAGGCGCTTTCTGGCATCAAGGCCGTGCAGACACTTTCGCGGCTCAATCGCGCTCACCCGCAGAAACACGACACCTTCGTACTCGATTTCTATAACGACGCCGACACGATCCAGTTGTCGTTCGAGCCATATTACCGAACAACCATTCTCAGCGCCGAGACCGATCCGAACAAGCTTCACGACCTCCAGTCCGATCTGGAAGGTTATCAGGTTTATTCGCAGGAGCACATCGACGAACTGGTCAGCCTCTATCTCAATGGTGCCGACCGCGACAAGCTCGACCCGATTCTCGACGCTTGTGTCGCCACTTACAAAGATGACCTCGATGAGGACGGACAGGTTGACTTCAAAGGAAAGGCAAAAGCTTTCGTACGCACCTACGGATTTCTGGCCGCCATACTGCCCTACTCGAATGCCGCCTGGGAGAAACTCTCGATCTTTCTGAACTTCCTGATTCCCAAGCTCCCTGCCCCGATAGAGGAAGACCTTTCAAGAGGCATCCTCGAATCCATCGACATGGAGAGCTACCGGGCCGAAGTGAAAACGACCCTGAAGATCACGCTGCAAGATCAGGACGTCGAGGTTGACCCGGTGCCAACCAGCGGCGGAGGAAGAAAGCCAGAACCCGAGCTGGATCAGTTGAGCAACATCATCAA
>CAIUQW010000219.1 GCA_903901395.1 uncultured Chlorobiales bacterium
ATGCCGGTAATTTTTTTTCTTGTCGTTTGCGGTTTTGGGGTGACAATCGATAGCTTGTGATCCAGAAGACGGTTCAGCAGGGTCGATTTGCCCGCATTCGGCGCGCCGACGAAGGCAACATGGCCGCATGAAAATGACGATGGCTCCACGATGATGGTGTTCCTTCTAAGATTTCGAAGCCGGAATATTGCCCGAAAAGCTCCTCCGGCGGTTCATGAAACTGTTTTCCGCCAAGATAACATGATCTCTCTCCTCTTTAC
Organism: uncultured Chlorobiales bacterium; assembly: GCA_903901395.1. Classification (GTDB taxonomy): domain Bacteria; phylum Bacteroidota; class Chlorobiia; order Chlorobiales; family Chlorobiaceae; genus Chlorobaculum. Next base: position 261 of record CAIUQW010000219.1, read on the forward strand.
AGGCAAGTGATGGAAAAGTACAACAAACTCGATTTTTTATGGCTTCTCGTTCCCATGGCGGGGCTGATCGTCATGGGTCTTATGGCGGTGTACAGCGCGACCAACGGCTCAACTGAAGCGGTTTCCCTGTTTTACAAGCAGCTCTCCTGGGCAGTAGCTGGTACCGTCGCGGCCTCCATTATGTATTATATGGATTATCGCATTGTACGAGACAATGCCTACTTCATTTATGCCGCCGGCATTCTTCTGCTTATGGTTGTGCTGGTTTTCGGCAAGAAAATCGCCGGCCAGACCAGCTGGGTGCGTATCGGCATATTCAGTTTTCAGCCCTCCGAGCTTACCAAGATGTTCACCATCATCGCGATGGCGAGGTTTCTCTCTGATGATCAGACCGATCTCGGAAACATTGTCGATCTGTCAAAAGCGCTTGGCATGGCGCTGGTTCCGGCGGGTCTGATCATGCTTCAGCCGGATATGGGCACGACCCTGACCTGTCTTTCATTTATAGTGCCCATGATCGTGCTTGCCGGTTTCGATCTCTACTATATTCTTCTCGCGGTGGTTCCGATTGCGTTGATGCTTTCTGGTTTTTTCAATTTTACCATTCTCGCGACCATTGCCGTTTTTTCCATGATCATGTTTGTCCTGCTCAGGAAAAAGTTTTATTTCCACCAGTTGATGGTTACGGGCGGCGGTTTTCTGAGCGGATTGCTGACCTGGAAGTTTACGGCTTCTATTCTCAAGCCTCATCAGATCAAAAGAATACAGATATTTCTCGACCCAACCTCCGACCCGCAGGGAGCAGGTTACAATGCGCTTCAGGCCAAAATCGCCATTGCTTCCGGCGGGCTGTTCGGTAAAGGTTTTCTTCACGGCACACAGACGCAACTTCGCTATATTCCCGCGCAGTGGACCGATTTCATCTTTTGCGTGATTGCCGAAGAGTTCGGTTTTTTTGGTTCAACCATATTGCTTCTGTTGTTTCTGACGCTTGTGCTTCGCCTGATCTGGATGGTTGGCGCTATCAAGAACCGCTTCGTCGAACTGATGCTTGCCGGATATGCGTCGTTGCTTCTGACCCATGTAGTGATCAATGTCGGCATGACCATCGGTGTCATGCCGGTTATTGGCGTACCGCTTCCGTTTATTTCATATGGAGGATCGTCTCTTGTCGCCAATATGATGATGGTCGGCCTTGCGATGAATTTTTCGAAAAATCGCAGACATATCGGTTATTGAGATGGGAGATAGTTTTGATAAACAAAGAAAGGCTGCCTTTGCGGACAGCCTTTCTTTCGAAAAAACGATGTGGTTTATTTCGTTATTTCTTCGATCATTTCTTGATCTGATAAATGAAACGCTTGCCGCCTTCGCCGACAGGAATGCGTTCGATTTCCGGATCCTGATTGCCATATTTGTTGAACCAGAGGCTGACAGCAGTGCCTTTCGTCTGAAGAGCAGCGGCGATTTCACGCGGCTTGAATGCCTTGTCGGGATTGGCCTGAAGCAGAGTCTTGATCGAAATGCCGAGTTTTCCACGGCCAAATTTGGCTGCCGCCGGCTTTGCAGCAGGAGCGCCTTCCATCTTCGAAAGATTGCTTTCGAGCTTTTTGATAATGACATTCAATTCAGCTTCGTAAGGGCGAATGCTTTCCTCGAACTGAACCTGCAATTCAGCCATTTTTTCCTTCAGTTCATTTTTCTGCTGGTTCAGAACCTTGAAATCATCGATATTCAGGATGTACAGATCAAATTTGTCCGGAGCGGATTCTTTTCTCATAGTAGTCATGATTTGCATTTTGATAGATACAGTTTGAAGACAAAAGAAATATAACAGCTTTGTAAGCAATAGTGCAATAAAAAAAATTATCTGTTTTTTTATTTTTTAAATGTAGACGCTGTAATATGAATGTATATGAACGTAGTGTTCGACTTGCAGTGTATCTCTGATTATTCCATTGTTAAAAAGGATTGTGTGTTTTATGAAACAGAAACGTGTTGCTGCTGTAACTCTTGGTTGTAAAGTGAATTATGCCGAGACATCGTCCATTGTCGATATGCTGGTCGCCGAGGGATGGCGATTGAATACTCTTGACGATGGGGCGGACCTTATTATTATACATACCTGCGCCGTTACCGGTGAGGCTGAACGAAAGTCACGGCAGCAGATTCGAAAAATCATAAGAAAACATCCGGGAAGCAGAGTCGGAGTGATTGGTTGCTACGCCCAGCTCGATCCTAAAAGGGTTGCCGAAATCGAAGGCGTTTCATTCGTGCTGGGCACAGCCGACAAATTTGATATATCATGCTACAGCTTTGAACCATCTCCTGACAGTCATGTTCCACTGATAAAAGTATCTCCCGCCGAAGAAGCGAAAATCGCGCATCCTGCCTGTTCGATGCTTTCCCAACCGGACAAGGGAAGAACGAGGGCATTTCTCAAAATTCAGGATGGATGCAGTTTTGGTTGCGCTTATTGTACTATTCCAATTGCGCGGGGACGTTCCCGTTCGGTGCCGCTTTCGGTGTTGCTCGATCAGGCGCGAAGCATTGCCGATGCCGGATATAGCGAAATAGTACTGACGGGAATCAATCTTGCCGATTACCGGGATGGCGATATTCGCCTGGCCGGTTTGCTCAGACAGCTCGAAGCGGTCGATGTCAGCCGGATTCGCATCAGCTCGATCGAACCGCAACTGCTCGATGACGAGTTGATCGGGATCGTCGCGGATTCAGCTAAGATCATGCCGCACTTTCACTTACCCTTGCAGAGCGCTTCGGACAGGGTGCTCCGCAGCATGAGGCGGCATTACGATACGGCGTTCTATCGTGAGCGGCTTGAGAAAGCGGTGTCGTCAATTACAGTATGCGCGATTGGCGCGGATGTGATGGTTGGTTATCCCGGCGAAAGCGAAGAGGATTTCGCGGAGATGTGCCGTTTTATCGAGGAGTTGCCAGTGGCTTACCTGCATGTGTTCACCTGTTCGCCACGCCCTGGTACGAAGCTCTTTGCGGAGATCGCCGAAAAGAAGCTTATTCGCGTACCGTCAGCCGAAGCATCATCGAGAGCGGCCCGGCTTGGCGAGATCGGCGAGCGGATAGAGCGGCGCTTTGCCGACGCGTTCATCGGTAAACGTCTGAAGGTGCTGTTCGAAGAGTCATCGGCACTCGCCGGAGGAGCGGTTCGCTTGAGCGGATACAGCGAGAACTATCTGCGCGTGAGCGTCGATACCGGCGCTGAAATCGTTGGCAAAGAGCTGAGAGGACAGGTGCGCGAGGTGCTTGTCGAGAGGTTCGGCGAGGGTTGGCAATTACAGGGGAGACTCTTATCTTGAAGTTTTTCATGAAGAAGGCGCTTTTCAGCGGCATTGCGCCGGAAGCGCCCATTATGCGGCTGTTTTCATCAATACCGAAAAACCTCCACGCCCATGCCTATCAAATCCAGAATCCGCACCGTTCCTGATTATCCCAAAAAAGGGATCATGTTCCGTGACATCACCACCCTGATCAAGGATCCGGTCGGTTTCCGCCTCGTGATCGACAACATGACCCAGCACTACCTGTCCAATGGCGTCGATTTCGATGTGATCGTGGGTATCGAGGCGCGTGGTTTCATCATCGGCGGCGCACTTGCCTACACGCTCGGCAAGGGATTCGTTCCGGTTCGCAAGCCGGGCAAGCTTCCGGCGGATGTGGTGCAGCTCGAATACGATCTCGAATATGGCAGCGACAAGATCGAGATGCATACCGACTCTCTGGTGAAAGGGCAGCGCGTGCTGCTCGTCGATGACCTGCTCGCCACGGGCGGCACGGCACTTGCTGCGGCTGCTCTGGTCGAGAAACTTGGCGGCGTCGTGGCTGGCATGGCTTTCATCGTCAATCTGCCCGACATCGGCGGCGAGAAGAAAATCCGCGAGAAGGGCTATAACATCTATGCCCAGACGGAGTTCGAGGGCGACTGAGGCCAATCGGAATCTGAACGAGTGATGAAGCCTCGCGCAGGCTTGCATAAACGTGGCGGGGCCACGGCGGCAATGGCGGGATTTTTCAGCGCCGTGCCGTCCGTGGCCTTTTGCTCGACGGACGGCGCAACGCAATCCGCTCTGCCGCCGCTCTGGCTGTCGATTCCATTCGTGGCGCTGCTCCTGATGATCGCCACCGGCCCGCTCTTCTACTCCCGATTCTGGGAGCACCACTACAAGAAGCTCTCTATCCTCCTCGGCGCTGCCGTGTCGCTCTGGTACGCTTTCATGATGGACAGCGGCCTGCGGATGCTGCTGCACACCCTCGAAGAGTATCTCTCCTTCATCGCGCTGATCTCGTCGCTCTTCGTCGTGGCGGGCGGGATTCTCGTCACAATTGGCCGACGCGGTTCGCCGATGGTCAATGGCGCCATCCTTTTTGCTGGCGCGATACTCGCCAACGTCGTCGGCACGACCGGCGCGTCGATGCTGCTCATCCGCCCCTACCTCAGAATCAACGAGGGGCGGCTCAGGCCCTTTCATATCGTCTTCTTCATTTTCATCGTCAGCAACATCGGCGGCGGACTGACCCCCATCGGCGACCCTCCGCTGTTTCTCGGCTTTCTGCGCGGCGTGCCATTTTTCTGGGTGATCGGCCATTTCTGGCTCTACTGGCTGGCAACGGTTGGCGTGCTTTGTCTCATCGTGATGGCGCTCGATGCCCGGTTCGCTGCCAAGGGTGATGCGTCTGATGTTGAACGGGAGGATTTGCGATGGATCGAACTGAAAGGGAAGAGGAATTTTCTCTGGCTTGCGTTGCTCATCGGATCGGTCTTTCTCGATCCGGCGGTGATCGAGGGCTTTCCGAGCCTTCAGGAGTTGCTTCATCTGCCGTTCGGCATCCGCGAGCTGATCATGTTCGGTATTGCCGTAGTGGCGTATAAAACGTCGGACAGGCAGGCGCTCAAGGGTAACGAGTTCAACTTCGAGCCGATCAGGGAGGTCGCATTCCTTTTTATGGGCATCTTCGCCACCATGATTCCCGCCTTGCAGCTCATCGGAGCGTATGCGCGGGAGCACGCCACTGACTTCACCGTCACGAAGTTTTACTGGTTCACGGGGTTTCTCTCGGGAGTGCTCGACAATGCGCCGACCTACCTGAACTTCATGGCTGGAGCGCTTGGCAAGTTTGGTCTCGATCCCAACAGCGTTGGCGATGTTCTGAAGTTTTCCGAGGGCATCTCGTCGTCCGTCGCCGGGGACGCCTCATCGTCGCTCTATCTGCTCGCCATATCGGTCGCATCGGTCTTTTTCGGAGCGATGACCTATATCGGCAACGCGCCGAATTTCATGGTCAAAAACATCGCCGAACAGACCGGAGCCGAGGTGCCGGGCTTTGTCAAATATATTTATCGCTATTCAATACCCGTGCTTCTGCCGCTCTTCAGCGTACTCTGTTATTTCATTTTCAACCAGTAGACTGCCATCCCCTGCCGTTTCAAACAACAACGGCAGGATCGAGTCATGAGAGGCCGGGTCGCCCATCTTATGCGTACAATAGAGTAGTGACTGCCGTTCTGTCAGCAGTGTTCCGGAAAC
>CAIUQW010000220.1 GCA_903901395.1 uncultured Chlorobiales bacterium
AAAATCATCCATGTTCATGGAAAGGCATCACGTTGAACCCATCAATCCATCACAAATGGCCATTCTCTCCATCGACCAGGGCACGACCGGCACCACCTGCATGGTCTACGACCGCTCGGGCGCGGTGCTTGCCCGCGCGTATCGCGAATTGACGCAACACTATCCGCAGGCGGGGTGGGTGGAGCACGATCCCGAGGAGATCTGGCGGACGGTGGTCGAGTGCGTGAGCGAGGTGCGGAGCGTGTATTCCGGGAAGATCGATGCCATAGGTATCACCAACCAGCGCGAGACCACCGTCGCGTGGGATCGCCGGAGCGGCCAGCCGGTGCACCGCGCTATCGTCTGGCAGTGTCGCCGCACGTCCGATCTTTGCAACCACTACCGCGTCGATGAGGAGGCGATTCGCGCCAAAACCGGCCTGCCGCTCGACGCCTACTTCAGCGCCACCAAGATTCGCTGGATTCTCGACGCGCATCCCGAGGTTTATCCCTCCAATCTGCTCTTCGGCACCATCGACACGTGGCTCGTCTGGAAGCTCACCGGCGGCACGGTGCACGCGACCGACGTGACTAATGCGTCGCGCACGCTGCTTTTCGACATTCACGAGCGGCGCTGGTCGTCCGATTTATGCAAACTGTTCGGCGTGCCGGAGTCGATGCTGCCGGAGGTTCGTCCGTCGATGGGCGGCTTCGGCGCGGTGAGCGCGATTCCTGCGCTCGATGGCGTGCCGGTGGCGGCGGTGGCGGGCGACCAGCAGGCGGCGCTTTTCGGGCAGTGCTGCTTTGCGCCGGGATCGGTCAAAAACACCTACGGCACCGGCTGCTTCATGATGATGAACACCGGCGACAAGTGCGTGCGTTCGACGAACGGCCTGCTCACGACGCTCGCGCTCGACGGCGCGGGCCGGGCCTGCTATGCGGTGGAGGGATCGGTGTTTATCGGCGGCGCGGTGATGCAGTGGCTGCGCGACGGCTTGCAGCTCATCGGCAGCGCCGCGGAGTCCGAAGCCATCGCCCGTTCGGTCGAATCGAATGGCGGCGTCTATCTCGTGCCCGCTTTCGTTGGCCTCGGTGCGCCGCACTGGAACATGGAGGCGCGGGGCGCGATCACCGGCCTGACGCGCGGCTCGTCGCGGGCGCATATCGTCCGCGCGGCGCTCGAATCGATTGCGTATCAGTCGCTCGACGTCTTCCGTGCGATGGTGGCCGACACCGGCCTGCCGCCGCAGGGGCTCACCGTCGATGGCGGCGCGGTGAGCAACGCCCTCCTGATGCAGTTCCAGGCCGACCTCCTCGGCGTGCCGGTTCAGAGACCGCGCAATATCGAATCGACCTCGCTCGGCGCAGCCTGCCTCGCGGGCCTCGAAGCCGGGGTGTGGAACTCCGCCGACGAGCTTCGAGCGCTCAACGGCGTGGATCGGGTCTTCACCCCCGCGATGCCGGAAGCCGAACGAGACGCGCTCCTCGCAGGCTGGCAAAAAGCGCTGCGCCAGACGCTTGCATCGTAAACCGTTCAATCCAAAGAAGATGTCGCACACCGACCAGCACCACGATGCCACGCCGAAAACAGTCACCTGCCCCATCTGCGGCCAAGAGTTCACCTGTGGCATGTCCACCTCATGCTGGTGCGCCGCCCGGGTAGTGCCCGATTCGGTCAGGCGCTACCTCGCCGAACACTACGAAACCTGCGTGTGCAGCGCTTGCCTCGACCGGCTGATTGAAGATGCGAAAAAGGCGTGAGGCGGCACGTGGACGAAATGGACAGGGTGCACTCAATGGACAGTGTGAAAAGCGTTTTTTTAACGCATCGTCCCTGAAGTCCTTGATTTTCTTACACTTTCTGCTCTTGCAGGCGTTCGGCGATCCACACTTTTATGATCGACTGGCGCGAGACACCGAGGCGCTTGGCCTCCTTGTCGAGCGAGTCGATCATCCAGACTGGGAAATCGACATTCACCCGTTTCTGCCGCTGGTTGACCCGAACTGCCTGATCGAGGTCGAGTTCTGAGGTGATATCTTCTTCGCCTGCGTCGAATTTCTGATCAAATTCCTGAACTTTCATAGATTTGAATCTCCTCGCGGCGTGACCGCCGGACTGAAATGATGCGAATGTTCTGGCTTCTGTAGGTAAAAATCGCCGACCAGTGCTTGTCCTGAATTTTGCCGATCACCATGAAACGAGGCTCGTCAAGCGTTCTGGCCGGAACCTGAATCAGATTGCCGTCCAGCCACAATTCCTGCGCTTCAAGAAAATCGATACCGTGCTTTTGCTTGTTGGCATCGCTTTTTTCAGGATCGAAGTCAAAGGTCATGGTGCCGGAATTATTCCATTGATATACCTATTGTATACCAAAATTCAGCGATAATCGGTTCCTTTGGAATTCAGGTATCGAGGATGCCACGAGGACGAGAATAGGTCGGTTTTTGACTGCGAGTCGATGACTCGAAAAAAATCGACATCAACCCATACCGGTTGCCATTCTTCCGTATATTCAAAAAATGTGTCGAAACACCTGTCGCGAGGCGTTTTGCGGTGGGATTTGCGAAATTGTGACCAATGACGATTATGACTGTGAAAAAAATATCGATTCTCGGATGCGGGTGGCTTGGATTGCCGCTCGGACGTTTTCTGGCGGGCGAGGGCTTCGCCGTCAAAGGCTCCACGACGAGCGAAACGAAGCTTGCGCGGCTCAAGGAGGCAGGGATCAAGCCGTTCCGGATTGTCCTCGCCGACTCCATTGAAGGCGACATCGCCGCCTTCCTCGACAGCGACATTCTGGTGCTTGACATTCCGCCGGGACGCGGCGAATCGGTGGTCGAGCAGCATGTCGGCCAGATTTCGCTTCTGATCGACGCCCTTGTCGAGTCGCCGGTTCGGTACGTGCTCTTCATTAGCTCGACCTCGGTCTATCCCGCTGCCGGGCGCGAGGTGGTCGAAGCGGATGCCGAAGATCCCGAGGCCGCCGACTCGCTGGCGGGCCGCGCCCTGCTTTACGCCGAGGAGATGCTGCGCTCGGAGTCTTCGTTCAGCGCCACGGTGGTGCGTTTCGGCGGGCTGATCGGCCCCGGACGTAATCCGGCGGAGTTCATGCAGCGCATGACGGAGATCGCCAATCCCGCTCAACCTGTGAACTTCATCCATCTCGACGACTGCATCGGCATCATTGCCTCGATCATCCGGCAGGGCGAGTGGGGCGAGGTGTTCAACGCCTGCGCGCCGCTTCATCCGACGCGGGGCGAGGTCTACAAGGCCGCCGCCGAGAGCCACGGACTCGCCACGCTGCCCGAGGAGCCGTCCAGTAGCCACGACTTCAAGCTCGTCAACAGCGACAAGCTCGTCACGAAACTGGGCTACACCTTCCTGCACCCCGATCCGCTCGGGATGGCAAGGGGCGGCAATTGATTAGTTGATAATTGACAGTTGACAGTTGATAGTTGAACGGTAGGGGATTGCCTCAAATGCCTGTATCCGACCCCTTTGATTTCAACATCGACCTTGAACTGGTCGAGATTCTCTGATTGCTTTCAGGTTCAGACCTCGCTTTTTGGCAACGAAACGGCAAGGTCTGAGCCGTGAAGCACCGGAACCGCGGATCGTGGTGATCTCCTTGCTTTTATACATTTATCAGAATACGACAATACGTCGCCTCGATGAGTGGTCAGAACAACGAACAGCGATATTTTCAATTGTTTCAAAACTGGAGATTTCGATGAACAGTGGAGTGAAAATCGGCATCGCGATTGTCGTCATCATTGCGGCGGGAATCGCTTCGGTGTTTTTCTTTTCATCGGGAATGGAAAAGACGACGGATGCTTTCTTCAATGCCGTCAGGCAACGTGACATCGCCAAAGCGCGAACGTATCTTTCAGAGGATTTCAAAGTCAGCACGGACGAAAACGCGCTAAGGGAATATCTGTTGAAAAGCGCGATTCTGAACTTTAAATCGGCCAGCTGGAGCAATCGCCAGATCAGCGGCAATCGCGGTCAGCTCGATGGTTCCATTACGACGGAGTCGGGCGGCGTGGTGCCGCTGAAACTGACCTTCGTGAAAGAGAACGGCGAGTGGAAAATCTATTCGATCCAGAAGCCTGTTGCCGGTCTGCAAGCTACAGAATCGTCACCCTCAGCGCCTTCTCAGAGCGAACAGTTGGTGCTCGTGAAACAGTCGATGCACGATTTTCTCATATCGGTCAAAGAGAAAGATATGAGCCATTTCCATCGCACACTGTCACAAATGTGGCAAAAGCAGATATCGACGGAAGATCTGAACACGGTATTCATCAGCGTCATCGACTCCGGCGCAGACTGGCCAGCGGTTGACACGCTCGCTCCAGAACTTTCATCCGAAGCGAAGATCGACGAAAACGGAGTCCTCGCACTCGCCGGACGCTACCCCACAAATCCCGAGCTAAAGTTCGAAATGAAATACATTTACGAAGCCACATCATGGAAGCTGATCGGCTTCAGCCTTGAAGCGAAATAGGGCTATTTAAAAAATCACTTAACTGAATAGGGGAAAAATATATCATGGTGCTTCTTAAAGCATAAGACATATATGCACAAAGAGCTGAATTCCTACACTTATAACGAGAGACCGCTATACAAAAAATAATTTTATTTCAACTAGCAATGGTAATAATATTTTATTACTAAACACTTATTTCCTTAATATTAATTCCCCAACTCTATCAACAACAGATAAATATACTTTTTCCCTCTCAGATTCTGATAAGTCAGATAATGGTGTCTCTATTTCATTTGCAGCCTGATAATCAGATAATAAACTGTATTGATAACGACAATGATTTACAATCAAAGGGAGTATTGTGATGCCATCACGCTCAGCTCGTTTTAATAATAATGGCAGTTCATTATTTACAATAAAGTCTGATGCAAGAAAATCTGTGCTAATTAATAGAATTGCAATTTTTGATTTATTTAATGCAAGCTCAATCTCATCCTTCCAGATCATTCCTGCCCTTATTCTTGAGTCATCCCAAGAGTCTATTAGAACGCCTTCGTTTACAAGTACTTGTATGTGTTTTTGTAGCCGTATTAAGTAATCTCTGTCTTCATGCGCAAAGCTGATAAATATATTAGTATTATTTCCGAAATGCGCGGCCGCATTTATTCGATTTGACTCAGCAAATACGTCATTTATAAGCGTTCTTACATCAATTGCTTCAAAGCTATTTTCACATTCTTTCAAATATCTGCGTTTTTCGATTCTGCGTCTTATGTCTGAGTATTTGAAATTGTACGGATTTTCGCTATTAATGCATTCTGGACAATTACAAGGTATAAGTTTATCAACAATTATCTTATTGTACTGATTATTAATTATATCGATTTGTTCTGCAATTATTGTCATAAAATCTCTGGTATTACTGCCTGATATTTTGATTGAAATAATTCTAAGATCATATCTTTCTATTACTTCTGCAGTTGCTCCGTCTCTCTCGATAATGCAGCCCCTTCTCCATATTAAATCATGATTTTTAATATATTGATGCATTCTAACAATAAACTGAGAAATAATGCCTTTAGGCATAAAAATGTTATAAGCATACTGAAGGCGCAAAAGATTGATAGAGCCTAAATGATATTCTGGCACCGATGGGGGTAACTTTTCCGGTACAATATATGTATCTATTCCTTCAATTTCATAAATTAAAAAGAATTTTTTCATTAAGTGCATCAATTCGTTTCTGACTAATTCGTACTCATGGTCACACCATATAGTTGGCATATCATTTTTTCTAAATCTTCCTTTTTGTTCATCCAATAATATATGATCCAGAACCCTGTATACTGCATTTGTTGCCCAGTTTGGCTTTAAAAATATTATTTTGTTCAATAATGGATCGTCTTGAAAATGAAGAAAAACTCCTATATCATGAAAGTACTGGCTGAGTAACAAGGCATCTTTAGTCTCGCTAATGCCATGCTTAGAACATAAAATAAGGTAGTCATGTAAACTAATTG
>CAIUQW010000221.1 GCA_903901395.1 uncultured Chlorobiales bacterium
CGCGATGGAGTTCGTTCACGAGTCCACGGAGGACAAGCTTTTCACGGGTCGCGACGCCGCGCTGGAGCGGCTGGACGGCTGGGCTGCCGATGCGGGCGTGCGGCTGGTCGGCGTGTCGGCGATTGGCGGCCTGGGCAAAACGGCCCTGCTCGGCCACTGGCTCAGGAGCCTTCGCGCGGCTGCGGCGCGTCAGGCTGACGGCATTTTCTTCTGGAGCTACTACCGCGATACGAGCACGGAAAACATGCTGCATGCGCTGCTCGAATTCGGGCGTGAGCGATTGCAGTGGCACTCCTCGAAAGACCGGGACAAAACGACGCTCGTCGAGCAGGCCACGGAGTTGCTCGGTGAGCGGTGCATCATCGTCGCGCTGGACGGGCTGGAGGTGGTGCAGGAGTCGCCGGGCACGGTGGCTTACGGCAAGCTGCTCTCGCCTGAGTTGGCCGATCTGCTGCATCGCCACGGGAGGGAAACAGGCGCGTCGCTTGCGTCGTTGCTCCCCGGTTCTGCCGATTCACCGGAATCTCGCGACAATGAGGCTGACTCCGGGCCTCGCCCCAGCCTGATTGTGTTGACCAGCCGCTTTCCGTTTCCGGATTTGACAGCTTATCTCGGCGGATCGCTACGCACATTGCCGTTGTCGGAACTGGAACCCTCCAAAGGCGCGGAGCTGCTGCAAACGCTTGGCGTATGTGGTCGCCCGGAAGAGCGCGAGGAGATTTCGCGGCGTCTGTTCGGCCATCCGCTGGCGTTACGGATTTTCGCCCGCTCGATGCCTGATGAATTGGCCGGTGATTCCACGCGGTTGTGGGAACTGTTGTTTGACGCCACGCACCTCGACGGCGACGATTCGCTGACGGGTAAAATGCAGCGCCTCTTGACCTTTTACGAACAACGTCTCTCCGAACCGCAACGGCTGGCTTTGGGCCTGCTTGCTATGTTCCGAATGCCTGTTGGCGAGACAACGCTCTCCGTGCTCTGGAATCGGTTCAATCCAGACGCGATTGATGTGACGTTGCGCGGAATTCTCGATGGGCTGCATCGTGAGCATCTGCTTACAGCCGATAGCGCTTCGGATGGAACACAGTGCTACTCCTGCCATCCAATCCTCCGCGATCACTTCCGGGGTCGCTTGCTGGGGCAAACTTCAATGATTTGCGATGCGGCCAAACTGCTTGGCGACAGCCCCGATTCAGGGCGCCCATCACTTGAGAGCATCCAGTTAGTTGTGGCTGCAATCGAGCTGTTGCTGGAAGCTGGTGATGTCAAGGCGGCTGATGATCTTTATCAAACGCGGCTTGGTGGGACTAACCCGTTGTTTCTAATTTTGCCTGCACCACACTGGGGCATGGAGGTCGCCCGTTGGTTTGTCCGAGACGAAGCCAAACGCAAGGCGACTCGGGAGCAATTGAGTAATCAAGACTTGGGTTTCTACCTGAACGCAGTTGGCCTTTTCGCTAATAACGCAGGTGAGCCTGAGGTAGCATTGGCTTTTTATCCGCAATGTGTAGATATTGCCCGCGAAGACGAAGAGTGGAACAACTTATCGATCAGCCTACAAAACCTTGGTGATACGGAGGTCTCGCTCGGTTTTCTGAAGACAGCTCACGAGCATCTGGCGGAATCGCTACAATTTGCCCGCAAGATAGAGGATGAGCAGCAAATTATGAACAGGCTTACAAAGGGCGCTTACATCGCTTCACTATTGGGCTACATTGGTGATGCCAATAAGTTTTTCGAAGAAGCTAATACCATCCAGAATCGAATTAGCTCAAATAGTGACGATCTCTACAGCCTGCGTGGTATCGAGTGGGCTGAGCACCTGCTGAAATGTGGAAACCATGCAAAAGCAAGGCAACTGACTGAAGCTAATCGGAATATCTGCCAGCGGTACAAATGGCACCAGACCATCGGTCAATGTGACTGGATAATCGGTTGGTTGGATGTGCTGGAGAAACATTGGGACGCGGCGGAAGTGCATCTGCGTGCTGTACGGGACATCTTTACACGCGGGCATATGATCTATAAATTAGCCCGATTGCTGGTTACCGAATCGGCTATGTGGCTGGGGCGGGGCGAGTATCGTGCAGCTTTCGATGCCTGCGAGCGGGCGCGGGAGATGGCGGCGCCTCGCAACTACCGGCTGGTTCATGCCGATGCGCTGGTGCAACGGGCGCGGATTTGGCTGAGCTTGCCCGAGCCGCAACCCGGACGGGCACGTGACGACGCTGAAGCTGCGTTGCAGATCGCCCGGTTCTGCAACTACGCCTGGGCGCAGCGCGACGCCTGCGAGCTGCTCGCCACCGCCTGCCGCAAGCTCGGTCAGCCCGACGAGGCCGCCCGCCACCAAACCGAAGCCGACCAGTGGAACCGCCGCCTCACCCGCTCCGGGAAGTGATGGATGATGAAGGCAAACTTTTGATCAGATCGTTCGTATCCGACGGATCAGTGCAATCCGTTCTGTCTTCTCCTACGCCAGCAGGTGCAGACGTGAAAAGACGTAATCGAGATGATCCTCGTTGAGCACGATCCGATAAAAGCCGCTGTTGCCGAGTTGTTCCGGCTCGTGGTAGCGGTCGCTGACGAAGCGGCGGCCCTGCTTTTCCTTGAACCAGTAAACGAGCCGGATATGGTCGCCGTCGATTTCAAGCGCCGTGACGCCGCGCTTGCCGATGGCACATCCCGAGTTGAAGACGCTCGGAATGACGATGTTGTTGTAGCGCCCGCTGCGCAGACCGATTTTCTTGCCCTCGGTGAAGCAGGCGTCGAGCATCGCCTTCAGCTCGCCGATCCTCTCCCGGATTGCCTGGCGCTCCTCCTCCGGGGCGGCGGGGTAGAGGCGGCACAGCTCCTCGATCTGGTAGTTGAGGTGATCGACCTTCGAGAGTGATTCGAAAAGCGGCCGGTGGGTGTGGCCTATGACCGAGACGATCTTGAACTCGTTGGAGAACTCGTAGATTGACCTTTCGATGGCAAAGCGGCGGCGGCTGTTGTAGGCGGTAGAGAAGTTGCGAATGCCCATTGGCTTGGCGATGTAGCGCACAAACAGGACAATCGCCCGGCTGACGAGCGGATAGGTCTCCCAGAGCAGAATCGAGGCCTGATGGCCGTGAAAGAGCAGCATCGTCTCATCGCCAAACCTGAAACGGATCGATTCGAGCAGGTGGTTCGACAGCCGGTAGTTGCGTTCCTCGAAAAGATCGGAGTCGTGATTGCCGTAAATTTTCCAGAAAAATCCGTTCTTTTCGAATTGTAGAAACAGTTCGTACATCTCACCCCAACGCTCGGCGATTTTTTCGACCGAGAACTTGAACAGCTCCTCCACGTCGCCGTTCAGGACGAGGCTGTATTTGCCTGGAAGGTAATAGTCGCTCAGCATGGAGCGCACAATATCAGCGTTTCGCTTGAACTCGTCGCGCCGGCCGCCGTTGCCCATGTGCAAATCGCTCAGGATCAGCACCTTCGATGTATGGTCGAGCCTGACGGTTCTGGCCGTTTCAAGCAGCTTTTCGAGTACGGGATGTTTTTTCTGATGCAGACTCATGACGACAGAGAGATTCTTGCGGGTGGATGAGGCCACCTCAAGTTACGGCGGTGAGGTTCGATCAAAGCTTCTCGACTTCAATCTCCGATGACCTGAGCCGCTTTTTTTGAGCATCAATATACTTTCAATGGCTGTCAATAACCGCATGTTGCCGGTGAAAGAGCGTAAAAAGGAAAGCGATTGAAGATTTGCCGGAAAAAATCGTTCTTTTCAGAAGATTTCGACCTCAATTTTCATCACGCAACCCATACGCCCTTGATCGCGCCTGAACGATTCCGTAAAATTCGCGAGCTTCTCGAAAAGCGCCAGACCGACCTGACGCTCGTCATGGACAACGTCAACAAACCGCACAACCTCGCGGCGATCATCCGCAGTTGCGATGCGGTTGGTATCCACCAGGTGCATGCCATTTCGTACCGCTCCTCGATCAAGACCAAGCAGCACACGGCGGCGGGCGCGAGCCGGTGGCTCAAGGTGCGCCTCAGCGAGTCCATCGCGCCGGTTGGCGAGAAGCTCCGTGAGGCAGGCGCGCAGATTCTCGTGGCGCACTACTGCCCGGAGGCGGTCGATTTTCGCTCCATCGACTACACCCGACCGACAGTCATTGTTATGGGCGAGGAGCTGAAAGGCCCTTCCGAAGAAGCGCTGAAACTTGCCGACAACTTCATCTACATCCCGATGATGGGCATGGTCGAGTCGCTCAACGTCTCGGTCGCCGCGGCCCTCATCCTCTTCGAAGCGCAACGCCAGCGCCAGGCTGCCGGAATGTACAGTACGCGCCACTTCAGCGACGCCGACTTCGAGCGCCTGCTTTTCGAGTACACCTACCCGCGCCTCAGCCACGTGCTCCGCGAGCAGGGCAAACCCTACCCCAAGCTCGACGAAAACGGCGCATTCACCCCCGATCCGGCAATCAACCTCGAAGAACCATCAGAAACTCTTCTCCTATAGGCATATTGGACTTATAAGACCTATACGACCTATAACTGCACTACCATGAAACGAGGCGGAACCAGCATCATTCTCAGGAACAGCAACAACGAAGTCCTGCTCTTCCTGCGAGATAACAAACCGGAGATTCCCTACCCGAACATGTGGGACGTTCCCGGCGGGCATGTGGAGGCGGGTGAAACTCCTGAAGAGACCATTGTGCGCGAGATGCTGGAGGAGATCGAAACCGACGTGTCGGCCTGCCAGCGGTATTCGGTCTACGACTTCCCCGACCGGATCGAATATATCTTTCTGATGGATTTCGAAGCCGCAGCCGAGACCATTCCCCTCCACGAAGGCCAGTGTTTGCGCTGGTTTGCGGAGGCGGCGATTCCCTGGGAGAATCTCGCTTTCGGCTTTGACCTCGTGCTCGCGGATTATTTCGCGGGACGCGAGCGATGGGATAAAAAAGGCTGACCGTTTTTACGACTCACAACCTCGCGCCGCCGGAGATTTCGAGGAGCTGGCCGGTGATGAATGCAGCGTCGTCCGAGGCGAGAAAGAGCGCGGCTTTGGCGACATCTTCCGGCGTGGCGATCCGACCGAGGGGATAACGTTCGGCGGAGGCTTTCGCGAGCGCCTGCCAGCGCTCCGGGCCGAGCACGCGCGTGAACGCATCGACCTCCACCAGCGCGGGTGCAAGCGCGTTGACCGTGATGTTGAAGCCGCCAAGCGCCAGGGCAAGCGAGCGGGTGAAGGCGAAGATGCCGCCCTTGGAGGCCGAGTAGCTGAACTGGTTCGGGCTGCCGCGCCAGACGAGCGAGCTCATGTTCACGATCCGACCGTACGCCTGCGGCTTCATGATCTTCGCGGCTTCGCGGCAACAGAGCATGCACGATTTGAGGTTCATGTCGAGATTTTTCATGGCCCGCTCCATATCAATGCTCTCGACGCTGGCCGCCGGTTCGCAGTCCCCGCCGGCGATGTTGACAACGATGTCGAGCCGTCCGTAATCACGGCGAATATTGCTGAACAGCTCGACAACCTGCTTTTCGGAGGTGAGATCGACTCCCGAGCACGAAGCTTGCCCGATATTCTGCGCAATGTCGTCGCAAACCCGGCTGCACGCCTCCAGATCGATGTCCACCAGAATGACCGTCGCTCCCTCACGCGCGAAGCAACGCGCGGTCACGCTGCCGATGCCTCCCGCCGCGCCGGTCACGAGCGCGATTTTGTCCTGAAGTCTCATATTTACGAAGGTTTAGATTGTCGATTTACAACATCACTCTTCGGAATCGAACACCGGATCGCGCTTGAGATTTCGCAACAGTCCCAGCGCTGTTACCGCATAGACAATGCCGCCGATGCCGAGCACGAGCTGCTCGCCGGTGAAAAAGCTCACGATGATCGTCACTCCGGCAACCAGTATGACGGATAGCTTCACGAAGGCGCGGTTCATCGTGCGCTCGTCGAGCAGTTGCTCCAGCGGATCGCCCGATTGCAAGAGGTCGAGACCTCCCGTCTTCTGAATGGCGGGCAGGACGATATAGATCATACCGATGAACGACAGGCTGATCCAGCCAAGCAGCGCCGAGTGGGTGTGCGAGTGGTATATCCACATTTTGTCGGGCTGGATAGGCGGATAGCTGCCGAAGTGAATCCCCTGCCCGTAAAAAATATTCAGGATGCCGAAACCGCTCGTGGCGAGCAGGAACGCCAAACCGCCCAGCATGAAGGCGAGCGCCGGATGGGCAAAGTTGTTTCGGAAGTAGCTGCGCAAAAACACGGCAAAGGTGACCAGCAACGCGATGACGCCAAACATGAGCAGGTGACTGATAAGCATCATGCTGATGTAGCTTCCCATGAGAATCACCACGAGGAAGAAAAGTACGCCACCGACAAAGATGTAAAACCAGAGGCTGAAGAGTTTTTTGGCCAGCTCCATCTTCTCCGTGCGCCGCCATGCGTAAGTGTAGAGAAATCCCATCACGCTGATGCTGAGCGGGAACGATGAGCCGAGAAAGTAGGCCGACTGCGTCACGAAAAACGGAATGATGCCGTTGTCGGGAAACGCCTCTTTCAGGCCAAGCGTGCAGAGGCCGAGGTTGGCGACCAGCAGAAAGATGACATCGAAAATGTAGTAGCGCACCGACACCTCGTTCCATATCTCCGCGACGGAGAGCGTGGTGAAGATTTCATAGAGCGGAAACAGCACGATCAGGATCAGCATGAGACCTGCCGCCGCCTTCAGGAGCGGCATATCC
>CAIUQW010000222.1 GCA_903901395.1 uncultured Chlorobiales bacterium
AGATTTACAACGAACTGAAGTCCTCCGGCTTCAGGATCGGCAAAAACCAGCTGTACGATTTCCTTGAAGCCGCGGTAAACATCTACTTCGCGCAAACACTCAGGAAGCACTCCGATTCTCTGATGGATCGGGAGCTTGGCGAAAAAAAGGTTTACGTCATCGACACCGGTCTGTTGAACGCTCTCGATTTCAAATTTTCAGACGATACCGGCAAGGCGCTGGAAGAAGCGGTTTTTCTGGAACTCAAGCGTCGGGAAAAGGAGATTTACTTTTTCAAGGAGAGAGCGGAATGCGACTTCATCGTCAAACAGGGAATTGACGTAATAGAAGCCATTCAGGTTTCAGCTATCATCGCCGATGCGCAAACACGCTCAAGAGAGCTTCGCGGCCTGACGGAGTGCTGCGCCCGATTCGGACTGCGGCAAGGCGTGATCGTCACGCTCGACGAATCGGAAGAATTCGCGCATAACGGCATCGCGGTAACGGTCATCCCGCTCTATCGCTGGCTTTTAGCGCCATGATGACCACGCGCTCGACACCTTTGCCGTCCGCAAATAAAAAGCCCCGCATCCGGAGACGCGAGGCTTGGGAGGAATTTTTGTTTTCTTGCGGATCAGCTGACGGCGATCTCTTTGCTCTTTTTCTCTTCCGACTCCTTTTTCGGAACGACGATTTTCAGTACGCCATTATCGTAGTTTGCCGTGATGTGTTCGGCGTCCACGTTGTCGCCGATGGTGAAGCTTCTCGACAGGCTGCCCCATGAGCGCTCGACCCGGTGGTAGTTCTTCTTTTTCTCCTCTTCCTCCTGGCAGCGTTCGGCGCAGATGCTGATGACGTCGTCCTCCATCGTCACCTTCACATCCTCCTTCTTTACCCCCGGAATATCGGCGGAGAGGTAAATCCCCTTGTCGTCCTCACTGATGTCCACCTTGAAGGTGGGGGTCATCATCGAGCCCATCGAACTGATGAACGGCGTCAGTCTCTCGTTGAACACATCTTCAAACATCTTCAGGGGATCCCTTCCATAAAGCTTCAGGTTCATATTTCAGCTCCGTTTAACTGTTCATTGTTCATGAAAACGAATGTCAGACATACTACCCTGTCTGTTAACTGTTAACACTTTCCCGCCCGCCAAAATTCCATCAAGACTCTGCAAAAAATCACTACGGCATGACGTAACCAAACTGGCACAGACCCAGAAGCCATACACAGACGGGACAAAACAGCGCGTCCCTTCCTCAGAAACCGAGAAGCCCCTTCACGTAGCTGAATTCGTAGCTCTTGACCAGAACCGCGAAAAGCACATACAACCCAATGCCAAGCAGCCACTCGGCAGTCACCCAGCGCAGAAATGTGTGATCCCGCTTTTCTATCCACTCTTTTTTGAAGCGCAGACCTAGCAGCAACGAAGTGCTGAAAAACAGCACATGCCACACACGGGCGAGGTAGCTGATTTCGCTGTTGTCAATTGACGAATGGTCGAAATGCCGAAGCCGGATCAAACCAAGCCGTTTATTTTCGATCAATCGATCAGGCTCAGCAAGACGATTTCGCATATCATCGTCCGCCGAATCATCGACCAGCAGCAGCACAAGGTGATAGTATCTCCGATACCAGAACCACGCAAACGGAAGCACAACGACGCAAAAAACCGTCGCAAGAAATCGTGCTGGTTTGTATCCCCAACCCATTGTCCTGCCATACAAAATCCATAACGGCTCTTTCAGATACTCCGCCCGCTTCTCTGCAAGCTCGAACATCACCCCGTCAGCCGATTGTCGATCGTTCTGCGTCAGATAGTTGTCTCGGAGGCGATGATAGAATATTTCGGTTATATCGTACCGCTCATTATCGAACTTTTTTTGTAAAATCGCGAGACTGTCTCGTCCAGCAGTGCTAAGCCTTTTTCTGTTTTTCAGTTCATCGACATCATATTTGAACTGACTGTCACTGTCATCAAGATAGAAGTGCCCTTTGAGCTGACGCCAGTAGACCAGTAATTTCCCAGAAGGAAAATAGGTGTGATGATTAAAGTATATCTTGCTTCTCTTCAAGTCTGCACGACGCAAATCGAGTCCTTTATTAAAATCTGTACCGGAAATGTTGAAAATGCCTCCTATTATTACATTCTCAATTTTTGGCTCAATATTGAACGTAGCATCAGTAAAATCGAGTAATCCATAAATCTTTGCAGAATTAAAGTTAAAAACCGAGCCTTCAGCAACAAATGCTCTATTAAATAACAGTAATGCGGATTTGGAAAATCTCGATTTTCCCAAATCCGCATTTGAGCCTTCTGCAAATTTTGTATCTTTAAAATTTGCCTTTGATTTATTAGCAAAGGTTGCTTCCTCAAGTGAAATAGAAGAATTTCTATCAAATAACGTACCTGAAAAAATAAGCCAAGATTCTTGATTAAAAGTTGCATGATCAAAATGAATATGCGAATATTCGTCAAATTTAGAACCCATGAAATTAATTTCTGTTGTTTCTGAAAATTCAATGTCATCAAACCCCACATCTGAGCCTTTGGAAAATTCTGTAAAAATGAATTGTATTGCTGAGCCTTTTTCGAACTTAGCGCCTTTAAAAGTTAGATGCAAATGCTCAACTATTCTACCATCCCGCAACAAAAATACCGCATTCTCACCAAATTCCGCATTCTCAAAATTTGGCTTATAGCTGTATAAGTATTGAAAAGGAGAAAATTTTTTTTTCGATATTTTTGATAGATTACCCAAACTAAAAGTTATCTGATTGATATCGATTCTGGAGTCACCCTCTATAATTTTGGCATCAGTAACATCCCACTTATTCCCATCATTAATTTCCTCATCAGCAAATATATACTTTGAATTTGGTGCAAAACGTAGATGCTTAATCCCGATACTCTCTTCTACCACCTCTCCACCATAAGGCCACTCAAGCGGTGTTTTTGGCAACTCTGCAAAAAGGGTTATCGGTGACAGCCACAGCCATAATGTGCAAATCAGCGACAACAGTCTGACAGGGAATTTCATGTTCATCGCAGTATTGGCTGGATTCATGAATTGTGGTCACAATCAATATACGCCAATCCGCATGAACTGTCGCATCTCTGCCGTCAGGCGTTCGGGGCTATTTTCTTGGCCTCCTTCTGGCGTAACGGTATATTGTGGCTCGGTTCGCGGGGTTTGATGGCGGGCCGTCGGATTCGTGGTTTTCTAAACGGGTTTATCGGGAGTTGTGAATTTTGTTCGAGCAGACGTTCAAGAATATCGATGACATTCTGCACAAGGATGCGGGGTGCGGCAGCGAGCTGGATTATATCGAGCAGACTTCGTGGATTCTGTTTCTGAAGTATCTCGATGATCTCGATAAAGACCGGCAGATGGCGGCGCAACTGTCGGGGAAGGCGTATTCGCCGATTCTCGATCCGTATTATCGCTGGGAGAATTGGGCCGCGCCGAAAACTGCCGAGGGAAAGATCGATCACAACCGCGCGGACACCGGCGACGACTTGAAGGATTTCGTTGACCGGAAGCTTTTCCCTTACCTGAAAACCTTCAAGACCTCGGCTGAAAGCTCCGATACGATCCAGTACAAGATCGGCGAAATCTTCAGCGAGCTGAAAAACCGGATTCAGAGCGGCTACAACCTCCGCGAGGTGATCGACAAAATCGATGAGCTGCGCTTTCGCACCAGCGCCGAGAAGCACGAGATGAGCCATCTCTACGAGAGCAAGATCAGGAACATGGGCAACGCCGGGCGCAACGGCGGCGAGTATTACACACCGAGGCCGCTTATCCGCGCGATCATCCGGGTGGTTGCGCCGAAGATCGGAGAAAAGATTTACGACGGCGCGGTGGGTTCGGCGGGCTTTCTTGCCGAGGCGTACGACTATCTCAAAGCCAGCAAAGAGCTTACGACCAAAGACGTCGATACGTTGCAGCGGCGTACTTTTTACGGCAAGGAGAAGAAGGCACTGGCGTATATCATCGGCACCATGAACATGATTCTGCACGGCATCGAGGCTCCGAACATTGTGCATACCAACTCGCTGGCCGAAAATCTCGCCGATATTCAGGAGCGCGACCGCAACGACGTCGTGCTGGCCAATCCGCCGTTCGGCGGCAAGGAGCGGGCGGAGGTGCGGCAGAACTTTCCCATCCAGACCGGCGAAACGGCGTTTCTCTTTTTGCAGCACTTCATCAAGATTCTCAGAGCGCCGGGCAAGGCGGGCGTGGTGATCAAGAACACCTTTCTCTCGAACACCGACAACGCTTCGGTGAGCCTGCGCAAACTGCTTTTGCAAAGCTGCTCGCTGCACACTGTGCTTGACTGCCCCGGCGGCACGTTTCAGGGCGCGGGCGTGAAAACCGTGGTGCTCTTTTTCGACAAAGGTAAGGCGACGAGAAGCATCTGGTACTACCAGCTCGACCCTGGCCGCAACCTCGGCAAGACCAATCCGCTGAACGATAACGACCTCGCCGAATTCATCGAGTTGCAGAAGAGCAAAGCCGACTCCCCAAAATCGTGGTCAGTCAGCATCGACGACGTTGATCACTTCACCTGGGACCTCTCCGTCCGAAACCCCAACAACAACGGCGAAGTCAAACACCGCACGCCGCAAGAGATCATGCAAGAAATCGCCGCCCTCGACGCCGAAGGAGCTGCCGTGATGGAGAAGATCAGGGGGTTGCTGTGAAGAAAGATGGCTGGGAAATAAAACGACTGGGGGAGGTGTGTGAAGTTATCGGCGGAGGAACTCCGAGCAAAACAAATTCTGCTTTTTATTCGGGTGACATTCCTTGGGCAACAGTCAGGGATATGAAGTCCGAGATTATCAGAGAAACTGAATGTTGCATTACTCCTGAAGCGGCAAAAAAAAGCGCCACAAATATCATTCCTTCTGGCAATGTTGTAATAGCAACAAGGGTCGGTCTGGGAAAAGTCTGTTTGCTCGATCAGGATACAGCGATCAATCAGGATTTGCGAGGAATCATTCCAAAGAGTCAGAAACACCTCTCTGTTCCATTTCTTTTCTGGTGGCTTAAAAGCATTGCTAACCTGATAATCGCTGAAGGTACTGGCGCAACTGTTCAGGGTGTCAAACTGACATTTATTAAATCTCTTGATGTCCCGATTCCACCACTTTCCGAGCAACAACGAATTGTCGGCATTCTCGACGAAGCTTTTGACGGCGTCGCAACGGCAAAAGCCAACGCTGAAAAGAACCTCTCCAACGCCAGTGAGCTTTTCAATGCTTGGCTGAATTCTGTTTTCTCGCAGCGAGGCGATGGATGGGTAAATCAACAAAAACAACTCATTGACTTATGTGAATTGATCGTTGATTGTGAGCATAAAACCGCACCGACACAAAATGAAGGGATTCCCTCGATTCGCACACCAAACATCGGAAAAGGAAGACTCATATTAGATGGAGTGTATCGAGTATCTGAAAAAACATATCATGAATGGACACGGCGAGCTGAACCACGCGCAGGCGATTTAATAATGGCACGAGAAGCTCCCGCTGGAAATGTCGCTGTTATCCCTGAGAATATAAAACTTTGTTTAGGTCAGAGAACACTATTGCTTCGACCAAAAACTGATATTTTTGATCCTGAATTTCTTGCATTTTATCTTTTACAACCAGAAATCCAAAGTAAGCTTCTGGCACATTCTCGGGGAGCGACAGTGCAACATGTTAACATGAAAGATATTCGAGCACTCGAAATTTCCACCATTCCGTTACTTTCTATTCAACGAGATATTGTTTCAACAATAAAAATAATTGAAACAGAGAGTGAGAAACTATCTCAACTTTACCGGCAGAAAATCGAAGCGCTCGATGCTTTGAAGCAGTCGATTTTGCATCAGGCTTTCAGCGGGGCGCTGTAGCGTCGATCCGTTTGATTTTGACAGCGATTTGGATGACGAACATGGGAATACTACGCATTGTCGTATATTACCCGTAAGCAAAACCCTGCATGAACCAGCATCCACCGGAACCATGGAGCGCATTCAGTCCATCAACGCGGAACGCATCGCGTGGTGCTGTGCCGATGACGGCATAACGCCCGGCGAGCTTGCGGCTGAAATGGAGATCGCGGAACACAGCATCGACGAGGTGATGGCGGGCGAGGGTGGGCTGACCTTCAACCAGTTGCGAAAAATCGCGGACTATTTCGGACGAGGCGTGCTCTTTTTCCTCGAAGAGGGGCCGGTCGATGAAACCACCGCGCATACGCCGCAATTCCGCACGCTTGCCAACCAGAAGCCCGAAGTGTCGCCCGAGCTGAAAAAGCTGATCGAGCGCACCGAAAAACAACGCGCCGTCTATCTCAGCCTGATCGAAGACCTCGACGAAACCGCCCGCCTGCGCTTCGATCCACCCGAGCTTCAGGGCCACTCCCCCGCTGCCGCCGCACGCATCGCTCGAAACTGGCTCAAACTCAGCGACATCAACGATTTCGACTCCTTCCGCACAGCCGTGGAGGCGCAAGGTATCCTCGTCTTCCGGAGCAACGGGTACGCCGGCAAGTGGCAGATTCCGAAGGATAACCCGATTCAGGGTTTCACGCTGTACCACCAGCTCTGCCCGGTGATCTTCGTTAAAAAGCACGCCTCGGAACGCCGCCAGAGCTTCACGCTCATGCACGAGCTGGGCCATCTGCTGCTGCACCGGCAAAGCATCATCGACGACGAAACCGACCTCTACTCCCACGAAGGCCACGAACGGGAAGCGAACGCCTTCGCCGGGCATCTTCTGGTGCCGGATGAATTTCTCGCCACGATCGATGACGCCGGACGCCCCGCCGAAGTCCCCCAATTCGACGCCTGGCTGGATCGCCAGTGCAAACGCTGGGGAGTGAGCACCGAGGTGATTCTGCGCCGACTCACGAACGCCGGGCGCTTGCCGAAAAGCGACTATAACGCCTACCGTCAATGGCGCGAGAGTCAGGTCATACCCGAAAAAGAGGGTGGAACCCGCAAATACCGCCATCGGGAACCGAAGCATGTGTTCGGCAACCCATTCGTCCAGACGGTGCTCGACGCCCTGAACAGCAGCCGCATCACCCTGACGAAAGCCAGCGGCTACCTCGACAGCATCAGAATCCGCGACCTGCACCAACTGGAGCGATTCTATGAAGCTCCTTGATGCGTCATCGATCATTCACGCCTGGGATAACTACCCGGCAGAGCAGTTCCCCGGACTCTGGAACTGGATTGCGAGTCAGATTGCAGAGAAAAACATCATCATATCACGAGTGGCGTTCGAAGAGGTCACGCACAAAGCGCCGGAATGCGCGGAGTGGCTGAAGAGTGCGGCAATCGAAATGATCGCGGTGAACAACGCGATTATCATTGAAGCGCTGAGAATCAAAAGCCTTCTCGACATTTCAGGAGACGCTTATCACCCCAAGGGAGTTGACGAGAACGACATTTTCATCATCGCGACGGCAAGCGTGCTCGGCATGAGCCTCATCTCGGACGAAGGGCGGCAGAAACTCCCCGATATTCCGAAGAAGCGTAAAATCCCGGCGGTGTGCGCAATGGCCGAAATCGCGGTTCCCTGCATCAATTTCCTTGAATTCATCAGGCAGTCCAAAGTAGTGTTCAGTTAGCAAGCAAACGTATTCCCTCAACGCTCATCCCCATGAACGAATCTGAAACCAGAGCCGAACTCATTGATCCCCTGCTGAGAGCAAGCGGCTGGGGTGTTGCCGAAGGATCGAAAGTGTTGCGGGAGTATGCGATAACTGCCGGGAGGATTCAGACCGGCGGCGCTCGCGGCAAATCGCTGAAGGCGGATTATGTGCTGCTCTATCGTGGCCGGAAGCTCGCGGTCATCGAGGCGAAAAGCGACGAGCTGGAGGTCGGCGAGGGAGTCGCGCAGGCGAAGAACTATGCGGCAAAGCTGCGGCTTGCAACGACTTACGCCTGCAACGGGCGGGAAATCTACCGGATTTGCATGGCGAGCGGCGCGGAAGGGCGAGTGGCGGCGTTCCCGACGCCCGACGAACTCTGGGAGCAAACCTTTGGCGTTGTCCGCCCGTGGGAAGAGCACTTCGACCGCGTGCCCTTCGAGGAGATCGGCGGCACGAAAAAGGTGCGCTACTATCAGGAACTCGCGGCAAACAAAGCACTTGCGGCCATTGCCGAAGAGCGGCAGCGCATCCTGCTCACGCTGGCAACCGGCACGGGCAAAACCTTCATCGCCTTCCAGATCGTCTGGAAACTGTTCCAGAGCCGCTGGAACCTCAACCGCGACGGCAATCGGCGGCCCCGCGTGCTTTTTCTCGCCGACCGGAACAATCTCGCCAATCAGGCCTTCAACGACTTTTCGCCATTTCCGCCCGAAGCCCTCGCTCGCATCACGCCGGACGAAATTCGCCGGAACGGGCGGGTGCCGACCAACGGCAGTATCTTCTTTACGATATTCCAGACCTTCATGACCGGCCCGGAGAACTCGCCATGCTTCGGAGAGTATCCGCGCGACTATTTCGACCTCGTCATCATCGACGAGTGCCACCGTGGAGGCGCGAACAACGAGAGCAACTGGCGCTCCATTCTCGAATACTTCTCGCCCGCCGTGCAGATCGGCCTGACAGCCACGCCGAAACGGAAGGACAACATCGATACCTACGACTATTTCGGCAAACCGGTGTTCATCTACTCGCTCAAAGAGGGAATCGAGGACGGATTTCTCACGCCGTTCAGGGTCAAGCGGATCAAAACAACCCTCGACGACTACATCTACACCTCCGACGACCAGATCATCGAAGGCGAAATCGAGGAGGGACGGCTCTACGTCGAACCCGATTTCAACAACATCATCGAAATCATGGAGCGGGAAGCCCGGCGGGTAAAGATATTCTTGTCGGAAATCGATCCATCTGAAAAAACCATCGTTTTCTGCGCCAACCAGACGCACGCGGCGGTGATTCGCGACCTCGTCAATCAGTTCAAATCGAGCAGCGATCCCGATTACTGCGTGCGCGTCACGGCCAATGACGGAGAACTCGGCGAGCAATATCTGCGTGAATTCAGGGACAACGAAAAAACCATCCCGACCATCCTGACCACTTCGCAGAAGCTCTCAACCGGAGTCGATGCGCGTAATATCCGCAACATCGTACTCCTGCGCCCGATCAACACCATCATCGAGTTCAAGCAGATTATCGGTCGCGGCACGCGCCTGTTCGACGGCAAGGACTATTTCACCATTTACGATTTTGTCGATGCCTGCCACCACTTCCGGGATCAGGCGTGGGACGGCGAACCGCTCGACGAAACGACGATTCGGGATGATGACACGCAAACAGTGAATGACCCGCCGGAACCGTTGCCACCAAAAGAGCCGAAAACCCCAACGGAGCCGCGACGGAAGCTGAAAATCCGGCTGGGCGACGGCAAGGAGCGCCAGATCCAGCACATGATCGCCACCATGTTCTACAGCGCGGATGGCAAGGTCATCTCCGTCGAGGAGTTCCTGCAAGCGCTCTTCGGCGTGCTGCCGGACTTTTTCAGAGACGAGGAGGAGTTGCGGCGGATATGGTCGAATCCGCAGACCCGCAAAGCGCTGCTCGACAAACTCGCTACCGCCGGTTTCGGCAAAGGCGAGCTGGAGAGCGTGCAAAAGCTGATCGACGCCGAAAACAGCGACTTGTTCGATGTGCTCGAATATATCTCGTTCGCGCACCAGCCCATCAGCCGGGCGCAACGGGTGGCCGAGGCGGAAGATGAGATTTACGGCGGGCTTGACGCCCGGCAGCGCGAGTTCGTGGAGTTCGTACTGGCGAAGTATATCGAAAGCGGCGTGGAGGAACTCGATCAGGAAAAGCTGCCCGGCCTCTTGCAACTCAAATACCAGGCGCTGCCGGACGCCGTCGCGATTCTGGGCAGCGCCGACAAAATTCTCGCGACCTTCATTGAGTTTCAGCGGCATCTCTATGAGCGCCCGGCGGCTTGAACGACGATGGACGAGGTGGACGCAGATGGACGCAATGGATGGGTTTACGAAGCGCTTGTGATATTGGGAAGGGCGGCCACAAGAGCCGCCCTTGCAATGAAGATTGCTCTGTGCGCAATTACGACTGCGTGCCGATGCCGAGCAGGTCGGCGATGTTGGCCTTCGGGTCGATGACCGGGCGGATTTTGGGGGTGGCGCTGGTCATGATGGTGGTGACGCCGGGGCCGTGGCCGGCTTCGCGGCAGTCGCTGTGTACGACTACGCCGATGGTGACGGCGCCTTTGCGGTAAGCGCGTCCGTAGCGGTTGTCCTGGTCGAGCAGCGCTACGAAGTCGCCGAAGCGGATGCGGTCGAGGCCGAACTCGCGCACGGCGTCGGGGTCGCTGGTGACGATGTCGTAGTCACCTTTCGCGACGTGCGCCGAGCCGATACCGGAGCCCATGCAGTAGGCCGGAACTACGGTCGTCACCGGCACTTCGAGCACGCCATCCTCGGCGACCACGATCTTCATTTTGGCAAGCAGCGACGGGTCGAGGTTGAAGAGCGCGACCTCCGGGAAGTCGGCGAGCTTCAGCCCCTGCCCTTTCGAGCGCACCATGATGGTGTCGCCGTA
>CAIUQW010000223.1 GCA_903901395.1 uncultured Chlorobiales bacterium
CCCGGAGAGATGTACTTTTTACGAGATTTGACCAGCGTGCTTGACTTCTGGATGCCAAACGGCACGAAGAGCAGGCCCGGCTGATAGAGGTGTTCATCGTCGCGGTCGATCACCGTGATTTCCCAGTCTGCGGGGAGGTGACGCCTCAGATTGTTCGACACAATCGTGCCCGCGGTACCCGCGCCCAATACGACAATTTTTTTAGACATACTCCAGCCTCCAGCGCTGTTGTTTGATTTGAAATGAAAAAATCATGAAGCGCGACCTCAAGCATCGTGTCGAAACACCGATCAGAAGGCAGCAAAATAACAATCGTTAAAAGTCAACCCCGCGAAAAACCACCTCCCGGAACCATCTGCCGGGTTCGGAAGGAGAGAATTTATCGAGGCATGTCGAGCGAAGAAAACCGGTCTCGCTGTCGGGCGCATCGCTTTGCCAACAGGTTGGGCCAGATCACGCAAACCATTTCCAAGCCTTGCTTTATCCCGCTTGTAACACAACACTCGGGCGTCACGGTAAAAAAGATGCCTGTCATCAGCTCAAGGCCAATAAATCAACTATATAACTGTATCGCTAATATTGTAGATGAATATATTGAAAATAAAGCACAGTCACAAAAAAAGTTCCGCATCGCTCTGAAAAAAACTCGAAACAGGCATTCGTTATCTGTTTTTTGTAAAAACGAAGAAATTTATTGAGTAAATTCAAGTGAAAAGCTCAAGCGAATGTTGCTTCAGCTTTCTGCCGTCGCCGACAGAGTCCTTTTGCCGGATAAACTGTTTGGACGGAGATTCTGAACCAGCAGAGATGCGTTTCGAGCTTTTTTACCCAGAACACGCTCAATGAACCGGAAACATGGAGGGAAAATCATGGATCGGAAATCACTCGTGCCTGCAAGAAACAAGCTGTTCTCCAGCCTGCTTCTTTTATCGACCATCATCGCCATTCCCGTCCGGGAGGTGTCGGCTGTCGATCACTGGGAAGGGGGCTATGTGGGCAGCAAGACCGAAGGCGACGCCCAGACTCCGGTGTGGAACTTCATCAAGAATTTTACCTGGAACCAGTATTACTGGGCCGAAACGTTCCAGTTCGACTCCTGGAACAATGAAAGAGTCGATAAAATGGACTTCGCCTATTTTGTCGGGCACGGAAGTCCCTGGAGCATCAAATGCCAGTCAACCTGGCTTGACCTGAGCAGTGCCGGAACATCCGCCCACAAGGGGTGGGGAGACAACAACGCTGAATTCGTGACGCTCCACGCCTGCAACGTCGTCGCAAGTCCGCTGGAAGTTGCCGACTGGTATTCCGCATGGACAAACGATGATGGCGTCTTCGACGGAGTTCACCAGGTGTGCGGTTTCCGAACGGGAGCCTCGATGTCATGCGATCAGGATATTTCAGAATATTTCGGCAGCCGCGTCAAGGCCGGGGCCGCGGTATGGCAGGCGTGGTTCGATGCCATCTCGCTCTGTGGAGATGGAGACGAGCGCGGCGCGGCGGTCATGTATCCGCCTTGTGATGGTGACTCCTATGCGGTTTTCAGCGCCGATCCACCTGAAAACCACACCTGGCTGAGAATCTGGTATCAATTATAATCGCAAGGGAGGATCATCATGAAAAAAACGATCTCCATGATCATGCTGGCAGGCATGACCTCGTTTCTCACAGCAGCGAACCC
>CAIUQW010000224.1 GCA_903901395.1 uncultured Chlorobiales bacterium
CATCCTGACCGACAAGGAAGCACGCGAGCAGAACGTCGGTGGCGAGGTGCTGTTCCGTATTTATTAATTTCATAAGCCAAAGAGCAACAGTTTACCATGTCAAGAATAGGAAAAATGCCAATCAGGCTCGCTGATCAGGCTAAGGTCGAGGTAAAGGACAATATGATCAACGTCACCGGCCCGAAGGGAGCGCTCTGTCAGGCTCTGGTCGATGAGGTTACTGTTTCGGTTGCCGATGGCGCCGTCAACGTCCAGCGCAAGGACGACACCAAGCGCTCGCGCGCCATGCACGGTTTGTACCGGATGCTGGTCAGCAACATGGTCGAGGGCGTCACCAAAGGGTTCACCCGCAAGCTCGAAATGTCCGGCGTCGGTTATCGCGCCGAACTCAAGGGCGACCTGCTCGCGCTGACCCTCGGATACTCGCACATGATCTACTTCAAGGCTCCAGCCGAGATCAAGATCGAGGTGCCGGACCCGACCACCGTTCTTGTCAGTGGTATCGACAAGGCTCTGGTAGGCCAGATCGCCGCCAAGATTCGCTCCTTCAGGAAGCCGGAACCGTATCGCGGCAAGGGTATCAAGTACGAAGGCGAGGTCATCCGCCGCAAGGAAGGCAAGGCTGCCGGCAAGTAAGCCGCGCCCCTGCCGCATGAGCGAAACAAGCAAGGTAAAAACATTTATACGGTTAGAGATAATGAGCCAAGCAGATAAAGCTGCCAGCAGGCAGAAAATCAAGGCACGCAGCAGAGCTGTCGTGCGTGGCACCCAGGAAAGGCCAAGACTGTGCGTTTTCAGGAGCCTTTCACAGATATATGCCCAGTTGATCGACGACGTGAACGGCAAGACCCTCGTGGCGGCTTCGACCATGACGAAAGAGAATGCCGGGCTGGCAGGCACCAAATCGGAAATGAGCGCCGCCGTCGGCAAGCAGATCGCCGAGAAGGCTCTCGCCCAGGGAATCACCAAGGTCGTTTTCGACAGAAACGGATTCCGCTACCACGGTCGCATCAAGGCTCTGGCCGATGGCGCTCGTGAAGCAGGCCTGATCTTTTAAAACTTTTCAAAGAGAACGTACATGTCGAAAAAATCTGCCAGGAATATCAAGCCCGGTGAGTTGAATCTGAAAGAGAAGCTGGTGCATATCAACAGGACCGCCAAGGTGGTCAAGGGTGGCAAGCGCTTCGGTTTCAACGCTATTGTTGTTGTCGGTGACAAGGAAGGTCATGTTGGATACGGGCTCGGAAAAGCGAACGAAGTTCAGGACGCTATCGCCAAGGGCGTAGAAGACGGCAAGAAGAACGTCGTCAAGGTGCCGATCATCAAGGGAACCATCCCGCACCCGATCGTCGCCAAATACGGTTCGGCAAAAGTGCTGATGAAGCCGGCGACCCCCGGTACCGGTCTTATCGCAGGCGGCGCTGTCAGGGCCGTGCTTGAAATGGCTGGCGTGCACGACATTCTGACCAAGTCTCTCGGCTCCTCCAACCCGCACAACGTGGTGAAGGCGGCCATCAAGGGTCTTCAGAGCATCTCCGACGCCAATGATGTGGCGGAGCGCCGTTCGAAGAGCCTGAAAGAGGTATTTGAAAGCTAAACAGGAGAGAAGGCGACCATGAGCGAGAAAACGATAAAAGTTACCCAGGTGCGCAGCGTTATCGGCGGCACCAAGAAGCAGAAAGACACGATCAAGGCTCTCGGTCTGGGAAGGCCGAACCACAAGGTCGAACTGACGGACAACGCCTGCACGAGAGGCCAGATTCGCGTCGTTCAGCACCTGGTCAAGGTTGAAGAGCTTTAACAGAGTAGAGAATCAATAAAGACAGTCGGGAAACAGCAATGGATTTAAGTTCACTCAGCCCTGCCAAAGGTGCAGTAAAGGCAAGAAAGAGGGTCGGTCGCGGCCCAGGATCAGGTAATGGTACGACAGCGGGCAAGGGCAACAAAGGTCAGCAGGCCAGAAGCGGCTACCAGCGTCCGATCGCCGAGGGCGGCCAGATGCCGATCTACCGCAGACTTCCGAAATTCGGTTTCACTCCTCCCAACCAGAAGGCTGTGGCTTGCGTCAACGTCGCCCAGATTCAGATGTGGATCGAGAAGGGGCTTATCGGCGAAGAGATCAGCGTGCTCGACCTCAAGCACCTCTGCAATGCCAGCAACCAGGAGTATTTCAAGGTGCTCGGCAATGGTGAACTTACTTCCGCCGTGACCATCACTGCTCACTCTTTCAGCAAGAGCGCCGAAGAGAAGATCACCGCTGCCGGTGGCAAAATCGTCAAAGCCTACCGCACCCTCGAAGAGGCTGCCAAGGTCAACGGTCTGCCGTTCGAAGAGGCTCTCCTGACCCCGAAAGCGAAAGTGGTAAAGGTCAAGAAAGCAAAAAAATCGGTCAAGTCTTGAACCAGGGAATGAGCTGCCATGAAGCTTACTGAGAGCATCAGGAATATCAACAAGATCCCGGAGTTAAGGCAGCGTATCGTGTATACCCTCCTGTTGCTTTTCGTCTACAGGCTGGGATCGCATATCACCATTCCCGGGGTTGACGCCGCTGCTGTCGCGAGCGCAACCACATCGCACTCGAACGACCTGTTCGGTCTGTTCGACCTGTTCGTCGGAGGCGCGTTCGCTCGCGCCTCTATCTTTTCTCTCGGCATCATGCCGTACATCTCGGCCTCCATCATCATCCAGCTGCTCGGAGCGGTGACGCCCTATGTGCAGAAGCTCCAGAAGGAGGGCGAGGAGGGACGTCAGAAGATCAACCAGTACACTCGCTACGGCACGATTTTCGTAGCGGTGATGCAGGCGTGGGGCGTGAGCGTCAATCTCGCCAGTCCATCATCGTTTGGCAAGATCGTTGTACCAGAACCGGGCTTTTTCTTTTCCATCACCGCAGTCATCCTTCTCACAGCCAGCACGGTGTTCGTGATGTGGCTCGGCGAGCTGATCACTGAACGTGGTATTGGCAACGGCATCTCGCTCATCATCATGATCGGTATCCTTGCAAGGTTCCCGGCATCGCTGATGGCTGAAATCCAGTCGGTCTCGCTCGGCAGCAAGAACTGGATTGTCGAGATCGTCATCATGGCGCTCATGGCGGGGATCGTCGCGCTCGTCGTGTTGCTGACCGTCGCCACGCGAAGAATTCCCGTACAGCACGCCAAGCGCGTTGTTGGCCGCAAGGTCTACGGTGGCGGCACGCAGTACATTCCGATGAAGATCAACACTGCTGGCGTCATGCCGATCATCTTCGCGCAGTCGATCATGTTTCTGCCCAGCACCTTCCTCTCTTTCTTCCCCGAGAGCGAGGCGATGCAAAAAGTTGCGAGCGCATTCGCTTACGATTCGTGGTTCTATGCGGTCGTTTTCGGCTTGATGATCGTCTTCTTCACCTATTTCTATACGGCGATCGCTTTCAATCCGAAAGAGGTGGCCGACACGATGCGTCGTCAGGGCGGCTTCATTCCTGGCGTACGTCCGGGCAAGAGCACCGAGGAGTTCATCGACAACATCCTGACCCGCATCACGCTTCCGGGCGCGATAACGCTGGCAATCATCGCCATTCTGCCGACCTTCCTGACGAAGTTCGCCAATGTGACGCCGGGCTTCGCCCATTTCTTTGGCGGCACCAGCTTGCTGATTGTCGTCAGTGTCGGACTCGATACGCTTCAGCAGGTCGAGAGCCATCTGATGATGCGTCACTACGACGGCTTCATGAAGACGGCCAAGGCGAAAGGTCGCCGATAATCAAGGCCAGATCATGATCACCATCAAGAGCGAGCGGGAAATAGAGTTGATGCGGGAGGCTGGTGGACTGGTCGCCCGCGTGCTCGATATGCTTGAACAGGAGATCGCGCCAGGCATGTCAACGAAACGGCTCGATGAGCTGGCGGAACAGTTCATCCGTGA
>CAIUQW010000225.1 GCA_903901395.1 uncultured Chlorobiales bacterium
CCGCAAGCGCTTTCTCTTCGCCTTCACGCTGATGGCCGTGCTCTCGACGGCGTTGCTCTCCTTCGCCGGGCCGGGCAGCGTGCTCTTCGCGGCGGCGCTCTTCATTCTCGCCAACATCGGCTTCGAGGGCGGACTGGTTTTTTACGACGCATGGTTGCCGGAAATTACGTCACAACGCAGTATCGGCAGAGTCTCGGGTTACGGCTTCGCGATGGGCTACCTCGGCGCGTTCGCTATCCTCCTGATCAATCTGCCGCTGCTTTCGAAGGGGATTGTGCCCGCCAACATTCCCAACCTGAAGCTTAGTTTCCTGATTGTAGCCCTCTTTTTTGCCGTGTTCTCCGCGCCGATTTTTCTGATGCTGCGCGACACGAAAGGGTCTTCGGAAAAGGCTGGACGTCGCGAGCGCGAATCATCGATCATCCACTCGATCAAGGAGGTCGGCTACACGATTCGGCACATCATGAGCTATCCCGATCTCGCGCGGTTCCTGCTCGCCTATTTCTTCTACAATGACGCGATTCTGACCGTCATCGCTTTTTCGTCGATCTATGCGCAGAATACTCTCGGGTTCACAACCGGCGAGCTGATCACCTTTTTCATGACCGTACAGACCACGGCCATCCTCGGCTCGGTGGTGTTCGGCTTCCTCACCGACAAAATTGGCCCGAAACGCACCATCGTCATCACCCTTTTCATCTGGTTCGCGGTGATCCTTCTGGCGATTCTCTCGGCGACGAAGCAGACCTTTTTCATGACCGGCTTGCTTGCGGGCATGTCGATGGGTTCGTCGCAGGCGGCCTCCCGCTCGCTCATGGCGCGGCTGACGCCGAAGGAGCACGTCACGGAGTTCTTTGGGTTTTATGATGGCAGTTTCGGAAAAGCGTCGGCGGTCATCGGCCCGCTCGTCTTCGGCGTCGTCTCCGCGCAGGCCGGAAGCCAGAAGATCGCGCTCGCCTCGTTGCTCGTCTTTTTCGGCCTCGGCCTGCTGATTCTAACCGGCGTGAGAACCCGCGCCACCGCCGTCGCCGCACCGGACGAAGCGCCGGAAACCGAGTGACGGCGTTGCTGTCCAGAATTTATTGATCCAGCCATAATAAATCGCAACTGACATCAACGAAAGAGATTGGGCTAAAGCCCTTATTTATTTTGTCTTATCCATGAACCCCGGACTAAAGTCCGGGGCAATTGTTTAAGAATCTTATTGTCCGAAGAAATAACAGAGCATAAAGATGAACGATCGATCGATGCCGGAGAGCGCCGGAAAAGCGACCGGCTGCGTGGAGTGCCACACGATGAGCTGCTATCGGATGGAGAAGCGCCTGCCAGACGGGTGCCTCACGGTGGCGGTGGGCGAGGCGCGGCTCGACGAGTGCCTCGATCTTTACCGGGGCGACGGTATCGACGCGAAGATCGCCAGAGCCGCCGCTGAAGTCGAGGGTCTTTA
The DNA here is from genome assembly GCA_903901395.1 of uncultured Chlorobiales bacterium. Lineage (GTDB taxonomy): Bacteria > Bacteroidota > Chlorobiia > Chlorobiales > Chlorobiaceae > Chlorobaculum. The sequence goes on from CAIUQW010000225.1 coordinate 1,448, forward strand.
TTACGGCAAACTGACGCGGGCTGAGGAGATCATCGCCTTCGCCCGGCGGATTGGCGCACGGAAGATCGGTCTGGCAACCTGCGTCGGATTAGCCAGTGAGGCCCGCATTTTCGCAAAGATTCTCGAAGCGAACGGATTCAAGCCGTACTCGGTACTTTGCAAGGCGGGCGCGCTGGACAAGGGCGAAGTTGGCATCCCGGAGGAGCTGAAAATCACGCCGGGCTGCCATGAATCACTCTGCAATCCGGTGCTGCAAGCTCGCTTTATGAACGACAAACCGACCGATCTCAACGTCGTCATCGGCCTCTGCGTCGGTCACGACAGCCTTTTCGCGAAGCACTCCGATGCTCCGGTCACAACGCTCGTCGTCAAGGATCGCGTGCTTGGCCACAATCCAGCCGCTGCTCTCTACACCTCCGGCACCTACTATAAGCGTTTGATGGAGCCGGGCCGCGAGCTGTGATCGTCGAGTGGCGCGACAACTCTTTTTTGTCTCGAACAACCTTTTGATAAAACAGTCATGAAAAGATCACTCTGGATATTCGTCATGGCGTTGCTTTCGCTGCAACTGCCTGCGGCGTCGCGAAACGCTGTCGCCGCCGAGCCGGTGAAGGCGGAGATTCCTGCCGGAAATGGCGCGATCACCATCAAAATTACCGGATTGCGCAGCGCCAACGGCAACCTGCTCGTCGCGCTTTTCAATGCGAAAAAGGGATTTCCCGGCAAGTACGAAAACGCTGTGAAGCAAACCAGCATTACTGCGGCAGGTTCGGAGCATGTCGCGGTCTTCAGCGACGTGCCTTTCGGCACTTACGCGGTGGCCGTCCGGCATGACGAGAACGCCAATGGCAAGCTCGATACCAATTTCCTCGGAATGCCGAAAGAGGGGGTCGGCACCTCAAACAATCCCAAATCGAAATTCGGCCCGCCATCGTTTGACGATGCCGCTTTCACGCTCGACCACAGAGCGATGGAGCTGAACGTGAATCTGCGCTATCTCTGAAAAATCCGGCAATGAAGCAACTCATTGGGTTGCTCTATGCGATTTGCATCAGCGTTGAAAAAGGGGCGATTAAGCCGCCGGTTCCATCAGCTCAGTTTCAGGGGAAGATCGGGGAGCGAGGGTGAAGCTCATGCGGGGAGTGGCACAGGCGGGATTCGCTGGTGGCGGGGTAGGGGAGGCAGGTTGAACAGTTCCTGAACGTCAAGCAGGACAGCCGGGGAATTATTCAATTCATAATCCGGGGAGAGGACAGAAGTATCGGCAAAAGCGAATGACGATTTGGCTGGTCAGGCCGTAAATAATTGAGCGCTATTGGTCGAGCGACAAGGTCTGCGATCTGCAAGCCTGTGCAGTTGCTCGTGATCGCTGCCGAGGTGCCAGTGCGGTTCGTTCTTCGTCATTGCGACATCTTCCTTCGGCAGCGGCACGCACGATAAGTCCAGTTCGCCTTTGAAGGCTTTCTGGCTCAACGTGTTCATCTATTCTACCGTAACCTGCCCGTTCATATCTCTTTTCATCAGGACGATTTATACTTCCCGAACATCTTCACCAAATCAGTAAAAGAGTCCGTCCTGTATTTGTTAAAACCTTCTTCATCGACAAATACGTAATCGAAATGCGCCTTGTGTTGCGTAGCGTTGATGTCGTGGCACCATTGTTTCAGGCGTTCCATTTTCAGGGGAACGTCGAGGTCTTGCTGGCCTTTGGTTTCGACGATCCAGTATTGGCGTTCGCTGGTTTTGACAATGAAATCGGGATAGTAGTTTGATATGTTGCCGTCTGCCTTGACATAATCAATGCTGAAGTGAACAGCCAGGTAGTTTTTGGCATAGGCAATCACGTCTGGGCATCGTTCAAGAAATGAGGCAAACAAAAGTTCGAGGTTGCTGTCGCCGATGATCTTGTTGAAGATGCTTCGTTGTGGAACCAGAAATCCTTGTTCCTTGACGGTAAAGGGGCGCGTTTGGCGGAGCTTGATGTAGTCCCGGATTTCAGCGCTGCCTTTGTCGCGGATGGTCAGTTCGTTGATCTTCTGCTTGAAGGTTTCGACAATGGTTCTTGTGGCCTCCACTTCAGAGAGGTTGCGAAGCGTATTGAGGTCTTCGAGTTCGACCGCTCTGACAAAGAGATGGTGCGTGATGAACTCTTTGACCTTTCCGTAAAGAACATCGTAGCCACTGACCAAACGAAGATCGCCCATGATTTCGCGGGCGAAGTAGCCGACGACGTTCCGGTAATCGGTTGTTGTCAGGTTGTCGAGATACGTCGTATGCTTGATTTCGTGGGTCGTGATGTCCCGGAAAACGATTGCCCGCTGCTCTTCTTCGACAAAAAGTTTGTATTCGACTTTCGTGTGCCCGAACGTACTGGGGTCAAGTTCTTCGAGATTTTTGTATTCACGGTAGATGCGGGCCGAAAGTACTGGAATTTCGATGTCGAGTTTGTCGAGGTCTTTCTTTTTGTTTTCGGTGTCGATTTCGATAACGATAGGTGTTTTGGCTCCGGTGCCTTCGCCCATCGGTTTGCGTTCGAGTTCGACGCCTTCGTTGCGGATCGATTCAATGAACTCCATGAAGTCGTCGGTGCCAACGATGCTGACATATTCGGTGCTGTCGCAACCGGGGAACATGCGGCGCAGTCCTCGCCCGAGCGTCTGTTCCGGCAGGATTTTGTTCTTGGCGGCAAACGCTCGAAGCCCGACAATCGTAGTGACGTTGCGCACATCCCAGCCTTCTTTGAGCATAAGCACGGAAACGATAACCTTGCATGGGCTTTCCCAACTGTCGATGTTATTGGCAGCCTTGCGGAGCACCTCAAGTTCTTCCTTGCTTTTCTTTGAGTCCGCTTCTGATATTTCACCGTTTTTGTTGGTGTGAATCACCAGCACGGCTCCGGGATCGGCAAATTCCGGCCAGGTCTGTTCGAGATATTTGCCAACATCGTCGCAGTTCTTGGTATC
>CAIUQW010000226.1 GCA_903901395.1 uncultured Chlorobiales bacterium
AAACAACTCCTGCGGCTCGCGGATAGTGCCGATAGCGTCGCCGATATACTGCATCAGCTGAAGCGCCTCGGGCAAAGTGATCGCGGTCATGGACGAATTTCTGATTATTTCGGAATCCTTTTTCCGGAATATTCTGAATATTTCAGAATCAACCAAATCAACGAAACAGGTGTCATCAAAATTAACTCATTGGAAAAAAGAGGGTTACGCTCTTTTACAGCCTGAAGAAATTTATGGCACGGAAATTGTACTTTATATGGTATCGATACAACCATGCATCATACCATGAAGAAAAGAAATTCCATCGCCGCCCTGCTCCTGATTGCCGCCGCACTGACGGCAGAGCAGCCATTGCAGGCATCTGACAGCAACACGCCAGCCTCCGCGCTGACGCTCGACGAGGCGCTACGCATGACCCGCGAGCACAATCCGAAAGCTCGGCAAGCCTCGGAGGAGGTCACGGCTGCCGATGCGAAGGTCGCCGAAAGCCGCAGCGCCTGGTTCCCGCGAATTTCCGGCAAGGCGGGCTACCGCTACATCGATCCGGTCTCCAAAATCGACCTGCCGACCGGTTCCATGCAGTTCATGCCGAACAACAATTACGACGCGCGAATCACCGCCGAGATGATGATCTATGATTTCGGGCGCGCCGGAAGCACCGTCGATCTGGCAAAAGCCGGGCGCAACTCGGCCACCATCATGCAGGATATGACCCTGCGCGACCTGTCTCTGGCGACCGTCCAGAGCTTCTACTCCGTGCTCTTCCTGCAAGAGGCGGTGAAGGTGCAAGAGAAGGAGATCGCCGCGCTGCAAAAGAACCTCGACCACATGCAGAAGCGCTACGCCGAGGGCGCGGCCACCCGCTTCGACCTCTTGACCACGCAGGTGCGGCTCGCTTCAGCCGGAAACCGCAAGATCGATCTGGAGTCGAAACTCCGCAATCAGGAGATCACGCTCCGCCGCCTCTGCGGTCTCGGCGAGCACGCGCCGCTGAACCTCAAGGGTTCGTTCGAGATTGCCGCCGCAGGGATGGATTCGGACAGACTCGCCGCTTCGGCGCTCGATCATCGCCCCGAAATGATGCTCGCCCGCGAGAACCTCAAGGCGGCATCGTCAAAAAAATCGCTTGCCGTCAGGGAGTTCCTGCCGAAAATCGTAGGCAGCGCTTCGTGGGGCAGCACCAACGGCTACGTGCCGGACATCGAAAAGATGCGCACCAACGTCGCCGCGGGCGTGGAGCTTCAGGTGCCGATCTTCGACGGATTTCGCAAAAGCGCGTCGCTCCGGGAGGCCGCCGCGATGAAACGTTCGGCGGAGCAGGCGAGAATCGACGCCGAGGAGATGACCCGCGCCGAGGTTCAGCAGTCGCTCAACGACCTCAACAGCAGTCGGGAGAAGATCGAAACGACGCGCCTTCAGGTTTCGCAGGCTGACCTTGCGGCCCAGCACGCGCGAATCCGCTATAACAACGGCCTGGCGACAACGCTCGACCTGCTCGATGCTGAAGCGGCGCTTGCCGAGGCGGAGCTGGCGAACCTGCAAGCCCGCTATGAATATGTTCTTAACGCCTATTCGGTCAGACGCGCCTCGGGCGATCTGATCAGGCAATAATCGGAGATCCCATGACGACCACTATCGCAAGACCATCGAAAACCATTCTCTGCCCGGTTGACTTCTCGCCTTCATCCGAGAAGGCGCTGCTTCACGCCGCCGAGCACTATGCCAGCGGCGCGGAACTGATCGTGCTGCACGTCGGCAACACCGGCGCGGGCGACCGCGGGACGCTGCTCAAGGAGCATCTCCATCAGTTTTCAAGATATTCCGACCTGCTTTCAACCTACGGATGCCAGGTGCGCTTCGCCATCGAGTATGGCCCGACCGCAGCGACCATCATCGATTATGCGAAAAAAATCGCTGCCGACATGATTGTGCTCGGTTCGCACGGCGCGAGCGGCATTCACCGTCTGCTGGTCGGGAGCACCGCCGAGTCGGTCATGCGCCACGCGCCGTGCCCGGTGCTGGTGCTCCGCTCGCAGGACAGCGCGGCAGCGACGGAACAGCGCTATACATCGCCAGTCCAAGTTTCAGCAAACATTAACGATTGATTCAGACCCATGGCAGAAACGCAGCAACCCAAACCCGAAGCGCCGACCAACGGCAAGCCAAAACAGGAGCGCTCGTGGATACGCATGGCGATATTCGGCGTCATCCTTGCCGTCGGCGTCGTCTGGGGCGGTAACAAGCTCGTCCGCTCGTTCAGCTACGAAGAGACCGACGATGCGCAAGTCACCGGTAACATCTACCCGGTCATTCCGCGCGTGCCCGGTAAGGTCGTCGAGGTGCTCGCCAAAGACAACCAGATCGTCCAGAAAGGCGACGTGCTTCTCCGCATCGATCCCTCGGACTACCAGATTCGGCGCGACATGGCCGAGGCGCAGCTTCTCAAGGCTCAGGCATCGGTATCGGGGGCGCAGGCCGACATCGCCGAAGCCGCGGCGAACCAGACGAAGCTCGATGCCGACCTTCGCCGAAGCCGCAATCTCCAGCGGCAGGATGTGATCTCCCGCGCGGAACTCGATGCAGCAACGGCTGGCGCTACCGCCTCGACGGCAAAACATGCCGCTGCCGGTGACAAGTACAAGGCAGCTCAGGCACAGGTGAAGCAGGCCGAAGCGGAACTCAAAAACGCCGAACTTCAGCTTTCGTGGACAACCGTCACGGCTCCGGAGGCGGGACATGTGTCGAAAAAGAACATCCAGCCCGGCCAGTATGTCGCTCCCGGCCAGCAGCTCATCGCCATCGTCGGCAGCGGCGACTTGTGGGTGGTGGCCAACTTCAAGGAGACGCAGCTTACGCACATGAAACCCGGCCAGCCGGTTATCGTCATGGTCGATGCATTTCCCGGCAAGGAGTTCAAAGGCCACATCGACTCGATCTCCGCAGGCACCGGCGCGCAGTTCGCTCTCTTGCCGCCCGATAACGCCAGCGGCAACTTCGTGAAGGTGACGCAGCGCGTACCGGTCAAGATCGTTTTCGATGAAAAACCCGACGCGCCGCTTGCCGCCGGAATGAATGTGATTGTTGAAGTGAAGGTGAAGTGATGGGTGGGGGTGTACTGCGACTCAAATGACAATCACCTGTAAACCCACACATCAAAGAATAATTGGGCTGAAGCCCTGAATTATTTTGTGTTATGACAGAACCCCGGCTTGAAAGCCGGGGCTATGAGAATGTAAGATTGCTGAATATCCGTCGGGTTAAAACCCTCCTGAATGAAAAGCAAGGTTATGCTTTCCTTCCGACAGTTCTGGCCCGTCGATAATAATTGCCCCGGACTTCAGTCCGGGGTTCTTCTGGCTAAAAAATATCCGGGCTTTAGCCCAATTTTTTCAGAAAAGATAGTTGCGACTCTTTGTCGCTAAAGTAATCATGTCAGAAAATACTGCAAAAGCCATTCCGGGCGCTAAGCCGCCGGAGAATCACTACGAGACCGGCATCAGGAAGTGGATCATCACGGTGACGGTCATCGTGGCGGCCATGCTTGAACTGATCGACACCACCATCGTCAACGTCGCCCTGAACCACATCAGCGGCAACCTCGGCGCGAGCATCGAGGATGTCTCTTACGTCGTCACGAGTTACGCCATCGCCAACGTCATCGTCATTCCGCTGTCGGGATTCCTCGGCAACCTTTTCGGGCGGCGCACCTACTTCGTCGGCTCGATCCTGCTCTTTACGATCGCCTCGTTTTTCTGCGGCATCTCTACTAACATCTGGATGCTGGTCTTTTTCCGCTTCATTCAGGGCATCGGCGGCGGCGGACTCCTGCCGACCTCGCAGGCGATTCTCTATGAAACCTTCAAGCCCCAGGAGCGCGGCGCGGCGACAGGCATCTTTTCGATGGGCCTCGTGCTCGGCCCGACCATCGGCCCGCTGCTTGGCGGCTGGCTGGTGGATTACTTCGCCTGGGAGTGGTGTTTTTTCGTCAACATCCCCATTGGCTTGGTCGCCATCTGGGCGGCGCTGAGCTTCGTCAATGAGCCGAAGGTGACGCATGTGGTCGAAAAGATCGACTGGGCGGGCATCGGCCTTCTGGCCGCAGGCATCGGTTCGCTCCAGTTCGTGCTCGAACGGGGCGAGCAGAAGGATTGGTTCCAGACTGATTACATCGTCTGGTTTACCATTATTGCCGTAGTCTCGCTTGTCGGTTTCGTTTGGCGTGAGCTGCACACGGAGCACCCGGCGGTCGATCTCTCCGTGCTTGGCCGGAGCAAGAACCTGGCCATCGCCGCCGTTTTGACCTTCATCGTCGGCTTCGGCCTCTACGGTTCGCTTTTCGTCTTTCCGGTTTTCGTGCAGCGGTTGCTCGGCTTCACGGCGCTCCTGACCGGCCTGGTGCTTTTTCCCAGCGCCATGCTCACCGGAGTTATCTCGATGCCGCTTGGCATCGCTTTGCAGAAAGGCGCGTCGCCGAAGCTGCTCATGACCATCGGCATGGGTTCATTTTTTCTCTTCTGTTGGGAGCTTGGCATGCAGACCTTGCAGTCGGGCGCGGAGAACTTTTTCCTCATCCTGCTCATTCGCGGCCTCGCGCTCGGCTTCATCTTCATCCCTGTCACGCTGCTCGCCGTCACCGGTTTACATGGACGGGACATCGGCCAGGCAACGGGACTGAACAACATGGTACGCCAGCTCGGCGGCTCCTTCGGCATCGCCATCACCAACACCTACGTCGCCCAGCGCGTAGCCGCGCACCGCATCGAGCTGCTCAGCCACCTCTCGCCGTACGACACCGCGGCGACCGAACGGCTGCAAGGCATGACGCAAGCATTCAGCCGGTACGCGACGTCGCCGGTCGAAGCGAAACAGGCCGCAATGGCCGCGCTCGAAGGCATCGTCACCCGCCAGAGCTACTACCTTGCCTACATGGACGCCTTCAAACTGATCGCCATCCTCTTCGCCGTCTGCCTGCCGTTATTGCTATTTATTCGGGTGGATAAAAAAGAAAAGGTGGATATGTCGTCGGCGCATTAGATGTTCCCGCAAGAAAGAATCTCTTCGTAGGGGCGTGCCTGTGTGTACGCCCTTCCACATGTTTCAATCCCCTCGACAAAATCCCCGCCACACCTGCCTTTCACTTTCGATCCAGCAACCGATGTTGACTTTTCAAGACAAAAACGCGAGAGGACTTCTCGGCTCGCATTGAGTCAGTGCTGATTTCTCTTAGACACCCGAGCAAATTGTTCGTTGCAAGCGCTTGAAAATTACGTGAAATAATCGTATATAGAAAATGTAAGCCACGCCGTCGAGCTTATTTTGTACCCCTTTTGAGATGGCTCATGAACGCGATGATGCTTCGATGACCTTGCTTGATTGCCGATATATCAGATATGTCGAAAAAATGTTTTTGCTATGCGCGAACGAGAATTAGTTCTTTGACGAATTGATTTAGTATTCTAAGTGCCCGAATTATGTGCTGTTATTACGTTTATGCGCGATCACATTTTTAGCAATCAAACAACTAATCTTAATAAGAGATGTTAAATAAGGAACAAATAACCGGTATCATTTATCGCGGACTAAGGAGTGATGATAAAGCTGTTGTTTTTTATTTTTTATTATTCAGAATCGTATTGGTTTTTGGCGTCGCTTTAAGAGTTTCGCTTCATAAGGCGGATTTGGTCGCCAATGGAATGATTTATTATCAAAATGCGGCCATAGGCATTTACGTAGTGTACATTATCCTCGTCTTTATTGCTACTGCAAAGAAAGGTCGTCACGCCGATTTTGATTTAGATATCAATATCCAGATATGGACTGATGCAATATTTGGTATGCTTTTTTATGGACTTACATTAAATTTTGAGTCCGACACATATATGTTTTTTATTTTTCCAATAGCCTTAATGTCTTTTCGGCAAGATGCCGATGAATTATGGGATTTAATCTGGGGCGTGTTATTAGCAATCATGCTATTCGCATCTGCTTTGTTTATATATAGCCACATCCGCATAAACGACACAGTTTTGATATATAAAAATTTTATACCAAGAATGTTATTTATGGGCTTTATCTATTATATATCAAAAGTATTTTACCATACACGGAGACGAGAGCAAGAGATGAGCTACGAAAAAAGCGCTATATTAAACAGTATTGGAGAAAAAGTTTTTGCAATTGACATAAGACATAAAGTGCGATGGGCCAATGATAGGTTTATTGAGGATTATGAAAAGAAATATAAGAAAAAATACGAAGCGAATATGATATGTTATAGAGATTTTAGAGGTCAAAAAACAAAATGCCCGACATGCCAATCCATAAAAGCAATGAGTGATGGCGGTGTTCATACTGAGGATGAAAACTGGAATGAAAATGGTAAAATAACTACTTATAAGGTTACTGCCGCCCCTTTAAAAAACAAAAAAGGGGAAATTGTCGGTGCGGTTGAAACTTTGCTCAATATTACAAAAGAAAAAATAATGCAGGAGAATATTAGAAAAATAATTGAAAAACGAAGTCTATTGATGAATATTATTAATAGTGCTGTTGATACTATTTTGGTGACTGACACTACAGGCAAAATAATTATATCTAATGCTGCTGCATGCAAATTGCTTGGTTATAATTCTAATGAAATGACAAATAAAAAGTCTAGAGAGATATATTATGACCCAAAAGGAGAGAGGACGGGTTATGATATAGCGGTTGAAGTTAGAAGCATACTTTATCAACAAAAAGAAATTGTTTTAAATTATGAAACATGTTTTATATCCTCAGACAATGAGGTAATACCAATATCCTTGTCTGCAGCCTTATTAAGAAATGAGTCCGGCGAAATAATAGGAGCCGTTGGAGTTGGGCATGATATGAGAGCTTATAATAAGCTTAATGAAGATAAATTGTTAAATGAACAGATGAGTTTACTAGGCAACGTGTCTCTTGAACTTGCGCATAAAATTAAAGATTATGTTGCCGCATTGAAAAAAGAGATATGGGATATATATGGGGCAATGGATGATAAAATATTCAACTTAGAGAATAAAATGAGGTTTGATAGGTGTGTTAGTACGATTGCATTAATAAATATGAGGCTTGATGAAATGAGGAAAGCTGCTGAATATAGTAACCTAAAAATCGAGAAAATACGCCTCTTAGAATTAATTATGATTATGGAGTCTTATGTTAATGAGAAAAATATCCGACAAAACACAATGAGTATAAAATATGTAAAAGAAATTAATGACTGCATTGTTAGTGTGGATCATAAAAAAATATTGGATATCATGGATATTTTATATAATAATTCAGTAGAGGCAATTGTTGGTTATAGAGATAGCAGCTCGTTAACGCTATTAATCGAGGTGTGGCGTACTGAAAATAATATATTTATTAGTTTTACTGATAACGGCCCGGGCGTCAGAGCAAGTGTAAGGAGATATATATTTGATTTATTTAAAAGTTATGACGGTAAGGGGTGGGGCGTCGGATTGTTTATTGCTAAAAATTTGATTAGAAAGCATGGTGGCGAGATAGAGTTAGATGAATCATATGATAGTGGCGCAAGATTTATCATAAGTCTTCCAACAAAATAAAACGGAGATAAAATGTCTAAAATATTGATTATTGAGGATAACAAGGCTTTGAAAGAACAGTTTTCTGAAAGTTTAAAAAGAAAAAGGGTGGAGCATATACTTTGTGATGATTTTGAGTGTTCAGTAAAAATAATGAATGAGGATAAAGACGTAGCCATAATAATACTTGATTTGCATTTGCCAGATCACATTGACCCAAGAGATATGATTAGGCAAATTAAAAATATTAATGGTAGGTTGAAAATATATATATACACTGCGATGGAAGATCTTATGAGTAGGGAAGAGGCAATGCGAATGGGTGTTAAATTCTACTGGAATAAGACTGTCGATATAAATGAGCTTCTTTACCATGTATTGGGCGAAGTTTATATAGAAAGAATTGATGCTCTAAATAACATAAAATTATTAAAGTATGCGAAAGAGGCGATAGGGTTTAATATGATAGAAGATATTATTATGAATCGATCTGGCATAAAAATAATATCCGAAAAGATTTATGGGAAAATACTTGAAGAGTCTGGGCAAAAAGGAAGCGTTTACGATGAGGATATGCGCAGAATTATAGGTATGATTATGAATCTTGATATGATATTATTTTTAAATAAAAAACGATATCGTGATCACTATAAGCATCAAATGGCAGTTGGGTTGTTTGGCGTCTATTTGCTGGATAGTTGTGTTTCTGAGGGAAAAGAAAAATTGGTTGACTATATCATATCATTGCGAAGGTATTCCGGGCTGAAAAAGTCTGACATATATCTTGCTTGGTGGATTGCTGCCATGCTTCATGATTTTGCATATCCTATATCATATTTATTAACAAACGTTGATCAAGTAAGAAAGATAAAAAACGAGTACGATGATAATGAGGGGGGGATAAAAGATATTTTTATAAAA
>CAIUQW010000227.1 GCA_903901395.1 uncultured Chlorobiales bacterium
ACTCAAGCACTTCCTTTCTTTGTGGCTCCGCGAGTAGGATTCGAACCTACAACCCTTCGGTTAACAGCCGAATGCTCTACCATTGAGCTATCGCGGAATCTGTTCTCGTTCATCGCTGAACGGTAACAAATATACACCTCTCGAAAAATTTTCCAAATGGTGAGCAACTTTTTTTACGAGATTTTCGTCCTGTAACAAGGGAGTTGATTTTCTTTTTCGAATTTTATTTTTGTACATTGATGCTCTTTTATGGAAAAGAGGTGGTTATGTCCAAGGGAAAAGCGCTGATTGAAATTCGCCTGGCGGGTCTTTCCGCAGGTACGCACGAGTTCGAGTTCACCTGCAATGCCGCTGATTTCGCTGATCCGGCTCTCGTCGAGGCAGGATTCTCGAAAGGGATTTCAGTCAAGGTGACCGTCGAGAAGCTGGAGGACGAGCTGATCGTCACTCTGAAAACCTCGGCAATTGCCGATCTGATCTGCGACTTGTGCCTAGCGCCGATCACCACGGAGCTGAATGGTTCGTACCGTATCTGGTATGGCTACGAACAGGCTGGCGAACCGGAAGAGGAGCGGGATGAGGAGTATCGCCTGATCGACAGGAATGCGCTTTCACTCGATCTGACCGAGGATGTCCGCGAGACGCTGCTGCTCTCCGTTCCAATGAAAGTCACCTGCACGGACAATCCCGATTGCCGGGTGTTCCGTCAGCAGGAAGAGAGCGAGCCGGGCGAGGACAATCTGCCCGACACTGACTGGCTGGAGTCGCTCGAAAAACTGAAAAACAAGTATCGTTAACTCGTTGATTCTAAACTGATATAGATTATGGCCAACCCGAAAGCCAAGATGTCCAAGTCCAGAAGGGACAAGAGAAGAGCACAGTTCAACGCCCGCACCAAGGCTGCCGTCACGGTACTCTGCCCGAACTGCGGCGAGCCGACCCTTCCGCACCGCGCCTGCCGCCACTGCGGCCACTACAAAGGCCGTCAGGTCACCGGCAAGATCGTCGTCGCCTAAGCAGTTTCAAGTAATTCAAGCAGCACCGCCATGTTGACCATTGTCGTGGATGCCATGGGTGGCGACAATGCACCGGCCTGCGTTGTCGATGGGGTCGTCGAGGCCCTTCGCGAAAGCAGTAACCGGTTTGAAATCCTGCTGATCGGGCAGGACGAGAAAGTCGCTCCTCTCTTGCGGCAGCATGATACCGCCGGACTCAATCTGCGCTTCATGCACGCGCCCGAAGTCGTCACCATGGAGGATGTTCCCGCCACAGCCGTCAAGGCGAAGCAGGAGTCGTCGCTTGTTCTTGGACTGAAGCTCTGCAAGTCCAAAGAGGCCGACGCTTTTGTGAGCGCGGGCAATACCGGCGCGATGATGGCCGCCTCGCTCTTTGTGCTTGGCCGTCTGCCCGGCGTGCTGCGCCCGACCATCTACGCCTACTTCCCGCGCCTCGGCGAGGGGCTTACCAACATCGTTGATGTCGGCGCGAACGTGGACTGCAAGCCGGAAAATCTGGTGCAGTTCGCTGAGATGCTGACCATCTACCAGCGTTACGCGGCAAAAATCGACAATCCCGTGGTCGGCCTGCTCAACATCGGCGAGGAGGAGGGCAAAGGCCCCGACTACCTCAAGCAGGCCTGGAACCTGTTGCAGGAGGCTCACGGGCAGGGAAAAATCAACTTCATCGGCAATATCGAGGGGCACGACATTCTGGCCGGAAAAGCCACCATCGTCGTCTGCGACGGACTTGTCGGCAACACCATTCTCAAGTTCGGCGAGAGCATTCCGCACTTTCTCGGCGCGCTCTTCAAACCGGCGCTTGAAAAGCTGGTCATGGCGGGCAAGCTCGACCAGAACTCGGCGGCCTTGGCCGGTCAGGCGTTCAAGGGGATTTTCGAGCCGTTCGATGTTGAAAAGTTCGGCGGCGTGCCATTTCTCGGCGTCGATGGCATCTCCATCGTCGGCCACGGACGTTCGTCGTCTCGCGCCATCAAGAACATGATCTACATGGCGGAGCACATGATCGAGCAGCGCGTCAACGAACGCATTGCCGAGATGCTCTCCTGACGATTACGACACAGCAAGTGATCTACCGGCAGAACCCCGTCCAGTCAACGGCTTTACAGAATAATATCCTCTGCGCCATTTCGCCGCGCCCGTTCGTTCATCAATGGAAAACCACACTATGAAAGCTGCCATAACGACGACCGCCAAATACCTGCCTGACGAGATAATGTCCAATCAGGACCTCGAACGCATTCTCGATACCAACGACGAATGGATCACGACTCGCACCGGCATCAAGGAGCGCAGAATTCTCAGAGACCCGGCCAAGGCCACGTCGTACATGTGCACCGAGGTCGCCCGGCAGTTGCTCGAAAAGCGTGGCATCTCCGCTGACGAGATCGATCTCATCATCGTGGCGACCATGTCTCCCGACATGATTTTCCCTTCGACAGCTTGCCTGGTGCAGGGGAATATCGGTGCGAAAAACGCCTGGGGATTCGACCTCTCCGCCGCCTGTTCGGGCTTTGTTTATGGCCTCTACACCGGCGCGCAGTTCATCGAATCGGGCAACTGCAAGAAAGTGATAGTGATTGGCGCGGACAAGATGTCCTCGATCCTCGACTACACCGACCGCTCGACGGCGATTCTCTTCGGCGACGGCGCTGGCGGCGTGCTTCTCGAAGCGGCGCAGGAGGATGGCTACGGCGTGCTCGACGCGCGGCTCTACTCGGACGGCCTCAACGGCCCGAATCACCTCCTGATGCCGGGCGGCGGCAGCCTTCATCCGGCGTCGCACGAAACGGTCGATAAGCACATGCACTTCATCCATCAGGATGGCAAACAGGTATTCAAAGCAGCAGTCATGGCTATGGCCGATGTCGCTGCGGAGATCATGCAGCGCAACAATCTGACCGCTGAGAATATCGACTGGCTCGTGCCGCATCAGGCCAACCAGCGCATCATTCACGCCACCGCCGAACGGATGGGCATCACCGAAGAGAAGGTCATGATGAACATCGCCCGCTATGGCAACACGACTGCCGGAACTGTGCCAATCTGCATCGCCGAACTCGACGAGCAGGGTAAACTGCACAAAGGCTCGAACCTCGTGCTGGTCAGCTTCGGAGCAGGATACACCTGGGGCGGAATCTACGTCCGCTGGCAGTGAGCTTCACCATTTATCACCGGAACAACAGGATATGAAAGCATTTGTTTTCCCCGGCCAGGGTTCCCAGTACTGCGGCATGGGTCGCGATCTCTACGAACGATTCCCCGAGGCGAAGGCTCTGATGGATCAGGCCAACTCGATTCTCGGCTTCTCGATCACCGACATCATGTTCAACGGCAGCGAGGAGGATTTGAAGCAGACCCGCTACACCCAGCTCGCCATCTTTCTGCACAGTTATGCGGCGGCAACGCTGCTCGGGCGTGACGGCGTTTCGATGGCGGCGGGCCACAGCCTCGGCGAATATACCGCGCTCTGCTTCGCGGGCGCGATCTCATTCGATGATGCCGTGCGACTCGTGGCCAAACGTGGCGAACTGATGCAGAACGCAGGACAGCAGAATCCCGGCACCATGGCGGCGATCATCGGCATGGCGGACGAGGCGCTCGACTCGCTTCTGCAAGAGGCCGGAGCTTGCGGCATCGTGCAGGCGGCGAACTTCAACTCCCCCGGCCAGATCGTCATCTCCGGCGACATCGACGCGGTGCGAAAGGCGGTCGAACTCGCACCGTCGAAAGGCGCGAGAATGGCCAAGGAGCTGGTTGTCTCGGGCGCGTTCCATTCGCCCCTGATGAAGCCAGCCGAAAAGGAGCTTGCCGAAACGCTCGATACCATCGCGATCCGCGACGCGGAGATTCCGGTCTGCATGAACGTTGTTGCCAAGCCGGTCACTTCGGCGCCGGAAATCCGCGCGAACCTCATCAGCCAGCTCACCAGCTCCGTGCTCTGGAGCCAGTCGGTGCAGGCAATGGTAGACGCGGGCGTTACCGAATTTGTTGAAGTCGGCCCGCAGAAGGTGCTTCAGGGCCTCATCAAAAGGATCAGCAAAACCGCTGTGTGCGCGGGAGTCGATACCGCCGAACAAGTGGCGGCAATCCTCGGTCAGGCCTAACTCTTGAAAAACGAAAGGAGACGAATATGACTATGTTTACAGGTAGAACAGCCATCGTTACCGGCGCGGCGCGCGGCATCGGCCAGGCTATTGCCCTCGATCTCGCCTCGAAGGGCGCTGATCTGGTCATCGGCGACGTCAAGGCCGAGTGGCTGACAGAGACTGAAGAGTTACTCAAGCAGCTCGGCGCGAAAGTGACCTGCAAGGAACTCGATGTCACCAGCACCGACGCCTGCCAGAAGGTGTTCGACGAAGTGGCTAAAGAGAATGGCCGCATAGACATCCTCGTCAACAATGCGGGCATCACCCGCGACGGCCTTCTGATGCGCATGAGCGAGGAGGATTGGGACGCTGTGCTGACAGTGAACCTCAAGGGGGTGTTCAACTGCACCAAGGCGGTCACGCGCATCATGATGAAACAGCGTTCCGGCTCGATCATCAACATTGCCTCGATCATCGGCCTCATGGGCAACGCAGGTCAGGCCAACTACGCGGCATCGAAGGGCGGCGTCATTGCCTTCACCAAGTCGATTGCCAAGGAAATTGCCTCCCGCAACGTCCGCGTCAACGCCATCGCGCCGGGCTTCATCTCGTCGAAAATGACCGACGCGCTTTCGGAAGATGTGCGCCAGAAGATGCTCGAAGCGATTCCGCTTGGCGTTTTCGGCTCGCCGCAACATGTGGCCGACGCGGTGGCGTTCCTTGCCAGCGACCAGTCCGCTTACATCACCGGTCAGGTGCTGAGCGTCAACGGCGGCATGTACATGTAACTCTAAACTATAGAGAAACGATGACTTACGGATTCTGAAAAGAGACGGACGGCCATCGTTTCTCCAGCCAGAACGCTACTTTGCCCGGCTGTTTTTTCTTTTTATATTAGCAAACCTGAATTTTATCGCTTTCAACCACAAACCCGGAGAACATTGCTATGAGCGCAGACGAAATCAGAGATAAAGTGTACGATATCATCGTCAGCAAGATGGGCGTCAACAAGGATCAGATCAAGCCGGAATCGGAGTTTTCCAAAGACCTCGGCGCAGATTCGCTCGACACGGTCGAACTGATCATGGAACTCGAGAACGAGTTCGACGTGAAAATTCCTGACGAAGCTGCCGAGAAGATCGGTAAGGTGCAGGAGGCTGTCGACTATATCGTCAACAACATCAAGTAATTGTAAAGGCATTCCTCTCGGGCAGGGCGCGTCCCTGCCTGAACCAACGTTAAATCTGAACAGATGGGGCTTGAACTCAAAAGGATCGTCGTTACCGGAATCGGGATTCTGTCGCCAATCGGCCTTTCGGTGGCTGATTTCTGGAAAGCGCTCATGGAGGGCAAAAGCGGAGCCGCGCCGATAACCTATTTCGATACGACCGATTTCGCGACCACCTTCGCCTGCGAGCTCAAGAATTTCAAGGCCGATGAGTACATCGACCGGAAATCCGCCGACCGCATGGACCCATACTGTCAGTACGGCGTGATCGCGGCTGATCAGGCGCTGAAAGATTCCGGCCTTGACCTCGAATCCATCGATCGCACCCGTATCGGCGTCGTGCATGGTTCGGGAATCGGCGGCATGACCGTATATGACCAGCAGTTCCGCCAGTATCTGGATCGCGGCCCCCGCCGGGTCAGCCCGTTCTTCATCCCGATGCTGATTCCCGACATCGCCGCCGGACAGATTTCGATTCGCAACGGACTCATGGGGCCAAATTACGCGACCGCTTCCGCCTGCGCAACCTCCCTGCACGCGATCATGGACGCCGTCATGCTGCTCCAGATCGGCATGGCCGACTACATGGTTTGCGGCGGCTCTGAAGCGCCGATCACCGCGATGAGCGTGGCTGGTTTCAATTCGGCCAAGGCGCTCTCGACCCGCAACGACGATCCGACGAAAGCTTCGCGACCGTATGACGTGGATCGCGACGGCTTCGTTATGGGCGAAGGCGCTGGCTCGCTGGTGCTCGAAACCTACGAATCAGCCGTCAGCCGCGGCGCGAAAATCTATGCAGAGGTTGTCGGCATGGGCGCTTCCGCCGATGCGCACCACCTCACGGCTCCACATCCCGAAGGTCTTGGCGCGGTCAGCGCGATGACGACTGCTTTGAAAATTGCCGGAATCACGTCAGACAAGATCGATTACATCAACACTCACGGTACCTCAACGCCGTTGGGCGACCTCGCGGAGATCAAAGCGGTCAAAAAGCTCTTCGGCGAACACGCAAGCAAGCTTAGCATCAGCTCGACCAAGTCGATGACTGGCCATCTGCTCGGCGCGGCGGGCGTTGTCGAGTCGATTGCCTGCATCCTTGCATTGCAGAACCAGACCGTGCCGCCGACCATCAACCTCGACAATCTCGATCCCGAGATCGATGTTGATGTGACGCCGAACACCCCGAAAGCGCGTACCATCGAATATGCGCTGAACAACGGGTTCGGATTCGGTGGACACAATGGTTGCCTGATCTTCAGGAAAGCTCCGGCGGCCTGAAATAAATGGCCCGACGATGGCGCACCTGTGGCAAAAGCTGATGTCACTTCCATTCCTCCGTTCAGAGGCGTCCGAAGAAGCAAGCGGCTCTTCGGACGTCAACGGTTCTGAACCTCTTCTCGATCCGCCAACCGCGGAACACCTCGAACGCCTGACCGGCCATCCTTGCAACCGCCGGTTGATCTATCGGACAGCTCTGACGCACCGCTCCGTTTTGTTTGACCATCAAGGCGATAACGGCAAGCCGGAATCGAACCAGCGCCTTGAATTCCTCGGCGACGCGGTACTCGATCTTCTGATCTCCGAACATCTGTTCAAGCTGTTTCCTGAAAGCGACGAGGGGCACCTGTCGAACAACCGGGCCAAAATCGTCAACCGTAAATCGCTGGCCTCCTTCGCCCATGAGTTGCAACTCGGCGAACACCTCATCATTGGCGACTCCGCCGACAAACAGAAGATACGCATCAGCGAATCAGCCCTCGCCGACGCCTTCGAAGCGCTCGTCGGCGCGATCTACCTCGATCAGGGGCTTGCCGGAGCCGAGCGTTTCATCATGGAGCATGTCATCGACCGGGTCAATCTGAGCAAGATTGTCGAAGCGGAATACAACTACAAAAGCCGCCTGATCGAGTACACCCAGTCGCACCAACTGCCTCCACCGCTCTATACAGTCATCGCCGAAGAGGGGGCCGAGCACGAAAAAAACTTCACGCTCGAAGTCTCATGCAAAGGTGTCATTCTCGGACGAGGAACCGCCTCAAGGAAAAAAGATGCCGAACAGCTCGCCGCCAAAGAGGCCATGGCCATGCTCGAAATCGAAAATCCATTCAGTCCGCCAACAGAATCCTGAACCGGGAAGTGTTCCATGTCATTCTATTCAAAATTCGCCGGGTATTATGAACAGGTCTTTCCGTTCAGGGAGGAGGTGTGGCGTTTTTTGAAGGAATATGCCGGAAGCTCGACTGCCGTGCTCGATGTCGGATGCGGGCCAGGGCACTATTGTGGCCGGTTTGCCCGTGAAGGATTTCATGCGGTCGGCATCGATCTCGACGATGCGATGATCGCCGAAGCCGAACGCCGGTATCCCGAGGCTGAATTCCGCTGTCTCGACATGCGGCGGGTCGATGAGATCGGCAGGAAATTCGGCTGCATCTGCTCAATCGGCAACGTCATGGCGCATCTTCCTGTCGATGAACTCGCGCCGTTCATCTCGAAAATCCATGCGCTGCTTGAAGAGGGCAGTTACTGGATCATGCAGGTAATGCACTGGGACGCTCTCATGGCAGTGCCGGAGTACAACTTCCCTATGCGAACCATTGCCGCCGATGGCTCATCAGCCACCTTCCATCGTCGCTATGCATCGATCTCGCCTTCGTCATTGCGCTTCACCTTCTCGCTCCGGAATGAAGCGTCAGTGCTCTTCGAGGAGTCGGTGACGCTCTACCCCGTCAGCCATGATCGCTACCTGTCGCTACACGAAGCCGTCGGATTCCTGCACGAAGCCAGTTTTTCAGATTTCAGCGCTAATCCGTTGAAGAGTGAACCCGGCACAGGCATGGTGCTGGTTTTCAGAAAAGCGTGATTGGGGCGTTTGTGCTTAATCTTCGAGCTGCCAAGTATAAAGCATTGCTGTTCTGATCGTTACGTTCACTCGTGAGCATTTTTATGCTAAGAGACGACTGTCCTGATGGTTGGCTTTTTTGCAAGATCAAATCAGGTTGCTGACTACTAACTTTCTCAGCTTTTAAATTCGATCCGAACTGGATCGCGAAGTCGCGTGTGTGAAGATGAGAATCGAGGGCTTGTTTTTGAGTAGCAGGGGTATATAAGCAGTGAACAACTAATAAATGACACCCCGCAAATCTCTGCGGGTCAGTCGTTTCCCGAGTTCCAACACGGATCGTCGGAACTCGGGAGATTTATTTGCTGGTTCAATAATACCCGGCGTTTTTGTCGATATGCCTCATTGCCATCCATACGCCCAGCAATCCCAGCGCTGAAACCACGATGACCTGAATTGCAGGAGGTAAGCTCGAGACCTCATGGAGCAATGGTGTGAGTATCTGCTGCATGGTTATTCCCTCGATTATTTCGCTATTTCAGTATCTCATTTTCTTATAAAATCATGGGCTATATATATGTGCCGTTTGTTTGTGAATGCAGGCGTTTCTCATATAAACTCACAATTTTATATTAAGAATCTATAGAGAACTTCATAACTATGCAAATAGTTCCTAAGGCCTTATAGGTTTTATTTGTGCGATACACAGAGTGTAATTGCAGGGCATTTAAAGGGCGCTGTAAAAATATCGTTAACTCATTGTATGGGTGTTGTATAACGCTTTTGAAGTCGTATATAACCGTCAAGAGCTGAAAAATGATGCATCATTCACGTTTCAGGTTCGAAATCAAAACCGGTGTAGAGACGAGATGGGCGCGAAGAGCGAAGAAAAAAGATCATAACAATAGCCGAAGGTGGTAATAGGGGCTAAGCATCTGTTTTATTTGCAAATAACGGGCATATAAATGCTTTGTATTTACTTCGGAGCTGAAACGTAGTTCTTTGTTCAATCCAGTGCTGCCCGTTTGCAATGGCCAATGCTGACAGATAAAAACCAGACCGCTCTTATCCTATTATTTCTTTTATAATTCGTCGCGCTTTCTTCTATTTTCCGGCACTTTGCTTTGCTTTTTAGTGTTACATCTTCGCAGTACTCTATAGACAGTGCTTATGACGACGTAAAGATTACATGTAACACGGAGGAAAATCATAATGAAAAGCGTGACCCCCATCCCGGATGAACTTCTCAAACCCCATGCCGCTCCCTGCATTTCGATCTACATGCAGACCAGCCGATCTTTTCCCGAGAATGCTCAGGATCCGCTCAGGTTCAAGAATCTCGTTTCCAAAGCTGAGCGAGATGGCATCAGATCGGTAGGAAAAAGAACGATAGCGCCGCTGATCGAGAGACTCAGGGAGCTTCAGGAGGATCGGGAGTTCTGGACTCATTCGCTCGATGGAGTGGCGGTGTTTGTCTCTCCCGATTACTTCAGGGTGTTCAGATTACAGCAAAAAGTGTACGAGCAGGCGCATATTTCTGATGTATTTTTCATCAAGCCGCTGATCAGGATTTACCAGATGGCCGAGCGTTTTCAGCTGCTCGTGCTGACAAAGACCGAGGTCAGGCTTTATGAAGGCAACCGCTACCGGATGAATGAAATCGAATTGGCGCCGGAGGTGCCGAAGACGATGATCGAGGCGCTCGGAGCGGAAATTACGCCACCACACATGACCGTCGCCTCCTTTGGCGGGGTCGGTCATGGCGCGGCCATGCGCCACGGTCACAGTTCGAGGAAAGACGAGGAGGAGGTCGATAACGAGCGCTTTTTCAGGGCGGTCGATCACGCCATTACCGAACATCACTCGAAGCCATCCGGCCTGCCGCTGATTCTCGCCGCTCTGCCACAACATAAAAGCCTCTTCAGGTCGCTCAGTCAGAATCCCCATCTGATGAAAGAGTCGATTAACGGCGATCCGCGATTGCTTGACGAGGAGACCCTTCGCGAGCTGGCCTGGGAGATCATGGAACCCTACTGGCAGCAGAAGATCGATGATCTCCGCGCCCGGTTCGAGGAGGAGCAGTCGAAATCCCTTGGCTCGGACAATCCATTTTATATTACGGAAGCAGCACTGAGCGGAAATGTTTCGGTGCTGATGCTCGATCAGGAGAGAATCTATCCCGGCGGTATCGACAAAACGGATGGCGACATCTCGTTCAGCATGGCGGTGGGCAACGAGCACGATGTGTTCGAAGATCTCGCCATAACGGTGCTGGGCAAGGGCGGCGAAGTGCTGGTGCTGCC
>CAIUQW010000228.1 GCA_903901395.1 uncultured Chlorobiales bacterium
AAGTTCGGCTCTTCGGGCATCTTGTCGAGGCACTGCTCGATGATTTTGAGGCTCTCGTCCATTTCGAGGGCGCGAACCACGTGGCGCGACAGGCAGTCGCCGACGACGGAGAACTTGCCGTCCGGCACCGGAACGTCGAAGTCGAGTTCGGGATAGATCGAGTAGGGATCGTTGCGGCGCAAATCCCACTTGACGCCGGAACCGCGCAGCATCGGGCCGCTCCAGCCGTAGTTGATCGCCACGTCGGCGGGCATGATACCGATATTGTAGGTGCGCTTGACGAAAATCTCGTTCTCGGTCAAGAGCTTGTACAGCTCCACGACCTTCGGCCTGAAGTAGGCGACGAACTCGGCAACTCGCTTCTTGAAGTCGGCAGGCACGTCGTAGGCGAGGCCGCCGATCCATATATAATTATAGAGCATTCGAGCGCCGGAGATCCATTCGAGCAGACTCATGATGTGCTCGCGGTCGCGGAAGCAGAAGAGGAACGGCGTGAAAGCGCCAAGATCGATAGCGTAAGTACCGATAGCCACGAGATGCGAGGCGATCCGGTTCAGCTCGGAGACGATGACGCGGATGAATTCGACGCGGCGGGGAATTTCGATGTCGAGCAGCTTCTCGACGGTGATGCAGTAGGCCAGCTCGCTGTTCATGCCGGCGAGATAGTCCATCCTGTCCGTGTAGGGTACAATGGCGGGATAGTCCACATTCTCGCAATATTTCTCGAAGCAGCGGTGGAGATAGCCGAGATAAGGCTCGGCCTCGACGACGACTTCGCCGTCCGTGATGCATTCGAGACGAAGCACGCCGTGCGTTGACGGGTGCTGCGGCCCCATGCTGAGCACCATGTACTCGGTATCGAGATCCTTTTCGATGATGACGCGCTTGTCGTCCTGACGGATGATCCTTGTGGAGTTCGTTTCAGCTTTACCTAATTCCTGCATGACTTCGGAATGCTTGTTTACGGGTTATGGCGTCAGTAAGGAACCTTGATGCCGTGATAGGTCTCCTGAACCTGGTAATCCTTGCGAAGCGGGAAACCGGTCCAGTCTTCAGGACAGAGAATCCTTCGCAGGTCAGGGTGCCCTTCGAAGACCATGCCATACATATCGTAGGCTTCGCGCTCGTGCCAGTTGGCCGTGTGCCACACGCAGGAGACGGAGGGAATCGACCCGCCATCGCGCGAGCACTTCACCTTGACGGCGATCTTGTGAGTGTACTTGCCGATCGTTTCGAGATTGCAGACGATGCCGACTTTGCCCTCGTCGGGATAATCGACTCCCGAAAGGCAGGCCATGTAGTTGAACTGCAACAGAGAGTTTTCGCGCATGTAAAGCGCGATGTCCACCCAACGGGATGCATCGAGCACCTCGAAGAAAGGCATGGTCGGATTGGCGTCGAACTCCGATATCGCGTCGCCGAACCGCTCCTTGATATTATCGTAAGCGGTCTTGCTCTGCTGCACCGCCGGTGACATCTGGTTTGCTGCTTCTTCCATTCCCTTGACTATAAATAGATAATAGTGGTTATGCCGTTGCCGCCTTGCGGGTCTGGTCGATCACCTGTTGCGGATCGACGCTCTTCTCAGCCAGCTTCTTCAGCGCCTCCTCGCGTGAAATGCCGAGACCTTCCATGCGGATCAACTCCTGCACCTTCATCAGGCCGCCGATCAGCGCCTCGGGACGCGGAGGGCATCCGGGCACGTAAACATCGACAGGAATCACGCGATCAACCCCCTTGAGCACATGGTAGCCGTGCTGCCAGTAGGGGCCACCGCAGTTCGAGCAGCTTCCCATCGAAAGCACGTAACGCGGTTCGGGCATCTGTTCGTAGAGCGTGATCACCCTCTCGGCCATCTTCATGGTCACGGTTCCGGCAACGATCATGAGGTCGGACTGGCGGGGCGAAGAGCGCGGGAAAATACCGAAGCGTTCGAGATCGTAGTTCGAGGCGTTGGTGGCCATCATCTCGATAGCGCAGCAAGCCAGACCGAAACCCATCGGCCAGAGCGATGAGAGGCGAGCCCAGTTCATCACATTGTCAACCGAAGTCACCAGCACATTGCGGTTCGATACCCTGGCGTCAAGCAAACCCATAACGTAAAATCGATGATGATTGAAAGATTATCCGTTCGCCTTTCCGGTGCGACGACTTGGCATTTCCGGCATTTTCGGAATGTTCGGAGTCGGACGAACCCAGTCGAGATCACCCTTGGCCCAGGCGTACACGAGACCGAGCACGAGGATGCCCGCGAAGATCAGCACCTCGACCAGCGCGAAGGAGCCAAGCGGCTTGAATACGGTTGCCCAGGGATAGAGGAAGACGACTTCGACGTCGAAGATGATGAAGATAAGGGCGACGACATAAAAGCGGATGTTGAACTTGACCCAGGCGCTTCCCACCGCCGGCTCGCCGCACTCGTAGGTGGAGTTCTTTTCGGGGTTGGGTCTGCTCGGGCGGAGCATTCTCGCCGTCAGGTAACCACCCGCGACAAAGACGATACCGAGCACGAGAAACACGAATACGGTACCGAAACCACTTAACGTCTGATCCATTTTCTGCTGTTTGACTTTAATGGTAAGGGGAGTGACTGGCCCCCTTTTCTGACAGGCTCAATGAGCCTCCGAATCAAGTGCCGCCAATATAAAAAAAATCTTCTCAATCTACAGATAAAAAGCGGATTTTATCGGCATCGAACGCGGGATCGAAAAAAGAGAGGTCGAATTTATTAATGCAGAATCGATAACAATCGTGAATTTATTAAAGATCACTCCCCTTTTTCAAAAATTCTTGAACCGGCCATTTTAAAGAGCCGGATCAGCGCGACCATCACCAGCAGGGTGACAAGCGCAAGGGAGATGACGACCGGCTGCCATGCCTGGAACATCCGCTGCATCAGCGGCCCGGCAACCGAGATAAGAAGCATCCAGATGATCGGCGTCCAGGCAACGCCGAAAATGACCGGCAGCCCGTTTTTCATGAACCGTTTTTTTGTCTGCTCGTCAGGAAAGAGTTTCATCGTGATGTGTGGTTTTGAGATGGATTCACGCCACTGCCTTATTAATTACAGGATAGCTCAGGGAAGCAGCTCGGCAATCTGGGCGGCCACATCCGGCTCAAGCTCCCTGAGCGCCTCGTACTCCGCCCTGAGACCGCGCATATCGCCGCGTGACATATAATACATGGCGAGCTTGCAGTGTACCTCGACATTATCGGGCTGAAGAGCATAAGCCTTGTCGAGCGCTTCGAGCGCATTGTCGTGCTCACCGAGATCCATGTATACATCGCCAAGCACGCACCACGCCTCCACGAAGGCGGGATCACGACGCAGCGCCTCTTTGAGCACCTTGATGGCCGCCTTCTCCTTGCCCATCGTCAGCAGCACGAAGCCGAGATGGCGGTAGGCTTCCAGTTGCGACCTGTCGAGCGCTACGGCGAACACAAGATCGGTGCCCGCGCGGCGGTACTCGCCGTTGGAGAGCAGCGCCACGGCGCGCGCATAACGCACCTTCGGCTCCCGGCACGCAACTCCAGCAAGCTCGTCGAGAATGGCGACCGCCATGCTGTACTCCCGATTCTCGATGCGATCAAGCGCCTTCCGGTAATTTCGCTCGCGTTCCGACAGTATTTCCGGACTGTTCTGATCTTCCATAGTAGCATTCATAATCTGCTGAGATGATTTCATTTCCCGCTCTCCGCACCACTGAAAACCCTGCGCTGCACATCGAACACCTCGATTTCAGCAGCGATCCGCGACGCAAGCCACCGGGCGAACGCCGGTGAATCGTTGACGCAGGGAATATAGCGCTTCACGGCGAACGGTGAACTGTCGAGCTGTTTTTTGGCCTCGTAATCAGTTTCGCTGTTGTCGGCGAAGTAGCCGAACGGAAACATCGCCACCGAGCTGAACCCTTCAGCCGCAAACTCTTCGAGCGCCCGTTCGGCGGTCTCGCGCGTCCACTCCCCTCCTCTGTTGTGATTCAGGCATCCAAGCTTCACCTCGCCGAACACATTGCGCGGATCGGCCATGATTTTGTCGCGCATCACCCTGAAAAACTCCATTGTCTCGTCGAGACCGGTAAACACCGAGGGCTTTTCGCCCCTGCGGTTCCTGACAATGGTGCCGTGTATGACCAGTATGAGCCCCTGCTTCTCCCTCTTTCCAGACCCTTCCCATTCAGACGACAGTGACGAGAAGAGGTGATCGAGATAAATGCGATGCAACGCTTCGTCCATCCAGAAACCACGCGCCACGCGCAGCTTTCCGAGATGATCCTCGCCAAAGCGGTCGATCACCATCTGGCACGCCGGGCCGCAGGAAAAGGCCGATTCGACCGGAATCATCGGCACGACGAGAATGCCGTCCGAACGCTGGTTGCAGCGTTCGAGCACCTCTTCGAGGCTCGGATGCACGAAATAATAGGCGTCGGCAACCTCGATTTCGATTCCCTTCCCGGCGAGTCGCGGTTCGCGCCGGAGCGCCTCTTTGACGCTGAGAGCCTGCTTGCGATTGATCTCCACGAGACGCGAACGGTAGCGATGCAGCTTCCAGTCGAAGTAGTGTTTGGCCGAACGGTAATCGGCGATCATGTAGATGAGCAGCTTCGGCAGCTTGACGATCTTGCGGG
Source organism: uncultured Chlorobiales bacterium (assembly GCA_903901395.1). Taxonomy (GTDB): domain Bacteria; phylum Bacteroidota; class Chlorobiia; order Chlorobiales; family Chlorobiaceae; genus Chlorobaculum. The sequence continues at coordinate 4,629 of CAIUQW010000228.1, forward strand.
TGATCACCTCGATGATCTTGCGCGAACTCGGCCAAAGCTCGCGAACGGTCAGCTTCTCGACCTCGCCATATGTCACCAGCACCACGCTGTAACGCCGTCCGTTCACAGTGACATCCACCATTTGAATTCGCCGAACATCAAGAGGAAGCCGATAAGGCCGCCGACCAGCGTCTGCATGAAATTATGCGCCTTGAGATAGACTCGCGACCACATCAGGAGCGGCACGAAAGCAAGCAGCGCCAACGCGGGCGCGCCGATGGACAAAACCAGCAATGCAATCGACGAAGTGAGTGAAAAGAGGTGAATGCTGATCTTCCACTGAAGCGTGACCAGCAGGATAAACACCGTATTGACCGCATTGAAAAGCAGAATCCCCGACAGAAAGCGTGGCGCGCCAACCTGCTTCATCAGCTCGTAGCCGACCAGATTGACGCCGACAAGCACGAGAAGCGGCAGGAATCGCTGCTCGCGAAAGGTAATGTTATAATCGGAGACCTTGCCGATCTTTTTGAGTCCGAGGATCAGAAACATCGGAGCGACCGTAGCCGACAGCAACAGCAGGAAAAACCAGTCGAGATGATGAGGTGTCGCAGAATAGCCATATTGCACTATACAGAGATAAACTGCCGGTGCCACGACGACAGGACTGATGATCCACGATATCAGAGAGGCAAGCAGGCGTGTATCGAACTGCATTGAAAACCGGAAAGGGTGAAGGTGAATGTTCATCATGGCGCACTTCAGACGCTAATGAAGATAACCCTTTCCCCGAAAAACCGAAAAAAATCCGGCTACAGAGATTTCCCGCTGTACACAGTCGCTCACGGATGAACACTCCCTGAAAAGGAGACGTTATAAAAATTGAAAAAACAGAAAAGGAATAGCGTTGTGATTTTCTGAAAACCTGATCGTTAGACGCATGTCATCCTTGCACTACGATAACCTGATGAATCGCATACTAATGGCAAGATCATTCGACCATTTCGCAATCAGGTTATTCAATGAAGTAAATTTTATAACCGCACGGCATATGTAGTCTTCATGGAAAATGAGCGAAACTATGGCCGGAAAGAACGCAAGCCCTCTCTTTGTCCACTGAGTCCAGCACGTCCACATCATCTGCTTCCGAACAAAAGACAAAAGGCCGGTCACCTTTGGGGGTACCGGCCTTTGCAATGATCTGTTGATTCTCGATCAGACGAGCGAGCCGTAGTCGTTGAGCGGGAAGCTGAGGCACAGCTCGCGGACTTCCGAGCGGACGGCTTTGCAGACGTCCGACACATTGGCGTCGTTGGCGGCGCTGATGACGCGGTCGATCAGTTCGGCGATCTTCTCGCTTTCAGCAACCTTCATGCCGCGCGTGGTCATAGCCGGGGTGCCGACGCGAATGCCGCTGGTGACGAAGGGCGATTTGTCGTCGAAGGGTACCATGTTCTTGTTGACCGTGATTCCCGCCTCGTGCAAGAGGTTTTCGGCCACCTTGCCGGTGACGTTCTTGTTGCGCAGGTCGAGCAGCATGAGGTGATTCTTCGTGCCGCCGCTGACGATGTGGTAGTCCAGCGCAATGAACCTGGCGGCCATCGCCGAGGCATTGTCCTTGACCTGCTGCGCATACACCTTGAACTCCGGCTGGAGCGCTTCGCCGAAGGCCACCGCTTTTCCGGCGATGATGTGCATGAGCGGACCGCCCTGGATTCCGGGCATCACCTCGGCGTCCATCACTTCGGACATCATTTTGACGCGGGAGCCGGTTTTGGTCTTGATCGTAATGCCGAGCGGATTCTCGAAATCCTTGCCCATCATGATCATGCCGCCACGCGGGCCGCGAAGGGTCTTGTGGGTGGTGGTGGTGACGAAGTGGCAGTGCTCCATGGGGTTCGGCAGTACGCCCGCGGCCATGAGGCCTGCCGGGTGGGCAACGTCAGCCATGAGCAGCGCGCCAACCTTGTCGGCAATCTGCCTGAAAGCTTTGAGATCGAAGCCCTGTGAATAGGCGCTGGCACCGGCAATGATCAGTTTTGGACGCACCTCCATGGCTTTCTCTTCGACCTTGTTCATGTCGATGATACCGGTTTCACGCTCAACGCCATAAGAGTGCGCGTCGAACATCTGGCCGGAGAAGTTGACCGGGCTGCCGTGGGTGAGGTGACCGCCGTGGGAGAG
>CAIUQW010000229.1 GCA_903901395.1 uncultured Chlorobiales bacterium
CATACCAACGTAACGAGAGAAATGCCATGAGACATACTTTTACAGGAGTTATCGCTGCTGCCATGATTATTCTGGCTGGATGTTCATCAAAAAGCGCTGTATCGACCAATGGTACAACGGCAACAGGAGCTGGAACAGGAACGGGAATGGAAAGTGGAGTTGGAGCCGGATCGGGAGTTGGTACGAGCACTGCTCAAGGGAGCGGAGCTGCGGTCGAGGCGCAAAACGTTGACCAGAAGCTTTCCACCGGCACGCTTATCGGTGATATTTTCTTTGATTTCGACAGTTCCGCGCTCAGCGATGAAGCGCAGGAACAGCTGAAGCAGAACGCTGCGTGGATGCAGAACCATCCGCTTCCCGCCGTGACGGTCGAGGGGCATTGCGACGAGCGGGGAACTGACGAGTACAATATCGCGCTTGGAGAGCGCCGCGCAGAAGCGGCCCGCAATTATCTGGTGACCCTTGGCGTCGGAGGCAGCCGTCTTACCGCAGTCAGTTTCGGCGAGGAAAAGCCTTTCGATCCCGGTCACAATGAAGAGGCCTGGGCAAAGAACAGAAGAGACCACTTCGTTACGAAATAAATCTTTCGATCCAACTGGCATCGTGCCGGAGTCCGGATTACGAACGGTCTCCGGTTTTTGCCGTTAAAGAAACAATTACCAGATTTCACGATGAAAACCGGACGCCTTTTGCTGATTCCTGCGTTGCTGCTTTCAGCATGTGCATCGAAAAACGATCTGAACTATGTTCAGGGACAGGTTTCAGAGCTGAAGCAGGAGTCACGGGTCATAAAGGAGCAGTCTGCAGGCTCCTATTCCGAGATAACCCAGTACCGTGAAGAGATCGCCGCGCTTCGTGGAAAGATCGACGAGTTACGGCATAATTATGATCTGTCGATGAGGCGGATCGATATGGAGGATTCCCTGCTGGTCAGGAAAACCGACACGCTCGAAAGCCGGATCACGAAAATCGAAAAGTCTCTCACTGAAAACGCAGCTTCTGGCGGCGATTCACAGACGCCAACGCTCACACCGCCAGTGCCGGGCGCCACTGAAGCAGGGGCCGATCAGCCCAAAGGACAGCCATCCGTCAAAGTTCCGGTGCCTCCATCGGCATTGGCAGCTGATGACGCATTGCTCAACGAAGGGCTGGTCAGAATGAAGCAAAAGGATTTCGCGGGCGCTCGCGAGATCTTCAAGGCATTCATGGCCGCCAAACCCAAATCGCCGAAAGTGGCCGATGCCCAGTTCTATATGGCCGAGAGCTATTTCAGCGAAAAATGGTACGAGAAGGCGATTCTCGAGTATCAGGCCGTGATCGCCAGATATACCAAGAGTCCAAAACGGCCAGCAGCACTCTACAAACAGGGACTCGCTTTCGCCAGAATCGGAGACGAGGCCAATGCAAAAGCGCGGTACAAGGATGTGGTCAATCTCTACCCGAATTCACCGGAAGCGAAGCTCGCTCAAAAGAGTCTCGACAGGAAATAGTCGTTACTGAAATAACCGGTACTCTCGAAAGCCTGGCGTTGAACCAGGCTTTTTTATTGCACAAAAAAAGAGCCTTGCTTGCGCAGGGCTCTTTCTGAACAGATTTGCTTTTGAGAGAGGTGCTGAAACAAGCCTGTTTTATTTGAAGAACTGATCGAGGGTGTAAATCTTGTTGTCAAGCTCTACACACAGGCCTTTGCCTTCGCGGTAGAAAACAGGAATATCCCTCATGGTCCATTTGACGCCGCGTTTGTCGAAATCAATGACATAGCGGTTTTCCATATCGATCACCTGTTTGCCAATATTGATACCAATATCTGGCTGGGTGGTGAGGATATAGATTTCGATTTCACCGTCGATGAGCCTGCGGATCATCTCTTTGGTCGGCGACAGCTTCCGGCGACCCGATGCAGGCATAAGCTCAACCTGGAGCCTGTCGTTGCGATCGCGTTTTGCCGATGTGATGAAATACTTCTCTGCTTTGTGCACCGCATTTCCTGACCACGGGCCGGAAACAGATTTTC
>CAIUQW010000230.1 GCA_903901395.1 uncultured Chlorobiales bacterium
AGAACACACAATGAAAAAAATGCTGTCGCTTGCTGCGATGTTCGCAGTGCTGGCATACGCATCGCCTGCTTCGGCTGAACTGAAGCTCAGCGGAGACGCATCCATGCGCCTGAGGGGTCAGTTCGAGACCTATGATGACAATTCTTCTTCTTTTGAAGACACAGAAGATGATCTCAACTTTGCCTACCGCCTGCGCTTGAAGGCTGCCGCCGATCTTGGCAACGGCTACTTCGTGAAGGCATTGCTGACCACCGACACCAAAAATTCAGATGGTTTCAGCGCTGGTGGCTGGAACACCGTTAAAGGTGAAGAAGATGCTGAAATCGACATCTCTCAGCTCTATTTCGGTCGCATGATGGAAAACTGCCACTGGATGGTCGGTCGTCTGCCACTGAACTCGGTCAACAACCCGATCTTTGATCTGGCTCTCTATCCGATTCCTTTCCAGCATCCTGTAAGCGGCGCAATTTATGGTCTCGCTGACACCGCAGTGGCAACCTACAACATGGATCGCGTTTACGGCATCAACTACGGTGGCAAACTCGGTTCCGGCGAAGCCAACGCAACCCTCGTTGTTTTAGACAACAGCTCGTCGGATGACACTCCCGGCGAAGGCGATGGCCTCTTCAATGACGGCTATGCACTGCACCTTTCTTACAAAAACAAAATCGGTGATGTCACGGTTGAGCCACAGGCAATCATCGCTTTGAGCGACCTCGATGGCGCGGTTTATCAGGGCGTTTCGCCGAATACCTTTGGCGCAAACCTTTCTATTCCTGCTGGCGATGCGAAAATCGGTCTCAGCGCATTCTATACCACTTGTGACGACACCACTCCGGCGGGTCTCGATGTCGATTACAGCGGCTACCTGCTGAGGCTCAAGGGCGAAGTTGGCAACTTCACGGCATGGGTGGATTACAACCAGACCGAGGACAAAACCGGTGTTGGCAGCTCGACCGATTACGACAACCTGTTCGTCTGGGCACAGTACAACTTCAAGATGTACGAATCCGCCGCTGGTTCGTTCAGCCTGACCCCGATTGTCCGTTACTGGGCACTTGGCGTCGAAGAAGGTGCTGATAAAGCTGACTACAGCAGGCTCCGCACCGAGCTTGTTGCAACCGTTACCTTCTAAAGGTCGTTCGTCAGCAACGTTCTAAGAAAGCCGCAGGCAACTGCGGCTTTCTTATTTTTTACTCCATTCCAACGCTGCCCGAACAAATAAACAATTGTTTATTTGTTCAAAACAGGCTATATAGTTATATTATTCACCTTGAGCTGCGCATATATTTATGCACCTCTTGTTCATCCGATGCGACGAGTTCATTCAGGAATGGCTTGAGTGCCATTCATAATTAAAACGAGAACCAACGTCGTTTCCTAAAAAGTCTGTTCTTTTCGCCATTTCAATCATTCCGGCGAGAGTTTACCAAGCCAATACCATTCATACCCTGTTTCAGGACAGCGATGTCTCGTGACAGGATTTTTCCCTGCATTTCCAGCGGAAGAATAGAGTTTTTTTACATGGCATCCGGCTTTTTTTCACTCGTTCAATCAACAAAAACCATCAGACTGGCTATGATTACCATCAAAAAGATCATCTGCCCGGTTGACTTTTCCGGCCTTTCCCGAAAGGCTATGCAGTACGCAAACGAGTTTGCGAAACTGTCGGACGCCAAAGTCTTCCTGGTCGGCGTCGTCGAAAACGATCCGACGATGAATTACTCCCACGGCCTCGAAAAAGAGAGCTCCGATGAGGAGCAGAAGCTCGCCGCGCTCATCGAAGAGGAGCAGATGGCGGGCGTCGTCGCCGATTACGCCATCTATGAAGGCTTCCCCGAAGAGTGCATCCTCGATTACGCCAAACGCCAGGAGGCTGACATCATCATCATGGGTTCACACGGACGCAAGGGGCTGAAGCGCATGATTCTCGGCAGCGTGGCGGAACACATCGTCAGACGCGCTCCCTGCCCGGTACTCGTCGTCAAGGAGAACGAACACGAGTTCATCGACTGATCCGGCAACAGCACCCGCTGACCGGACGCCTTATTGCATTTTTGTCATTTTTTCATCAACCAAGGAGCATTTGCATGGCACAAAATTATTCTGCCTCCCACTCCGAAGAGGTATCGAGCACGAGGAAGGTCATTGCGGCCTCTTCCGTCGGCACCCTCATCGAGTGGTATGACTTCTATATCTTCGGTTCGCTCGCGAAGATCATTTCCGAACAGTTCTTCCCGAAAGACAACCCGACCGCCGCGCTCTTGGCGACTCTGGCGACCTTCGCCGCCGGTTTCGTCGTGCGTCCTTTCGGCGCGCTCTTCTTTGGCCGCCTCGGTGACCTCATCGGCCGCAAGTACACCTTCCTCGTGACGCTCATCATCATGGGCGGCTCGACCTTCGTGATCGGTCTCGTTCCCGGTTACGCGCAAATAGGCTTCTTCGCTCCGGCAATCGTCTTCGTCTTGCGACTCCTGCAAGGTCTCGCGCTCGGCGGCGAGTACGGCGGCGCGGCAACCTACGTCGCGGAGCACTCGCCCGACAACCAGCGCGGTTACTGGACGAGCTTCATCCAGACCACCGCGACCTTCGGTCTGTTCGTTTCGCTTGGCGTCATTCTCGCCGTTCGCCAGACGCTCGGTCTCGAAGTCTTCAACGACTGGGGCTGGCGCGTGCCGTTCCTGCTCTCGATCTTCCTGGTCGGCATTTCGGTCTTCATCCGCATGAAAATGTCTGAATCGCCGATGTTCTCGAAGCTGAAAAAAGAGGGCAAGACCTCCGCGAATCCGCTGGCCGAGAGCTTCAAGCAGAAAGACAACCTGAAGATGGTGCTGCTCGCCCTTCTTGGCGCGACCGCCGGTCAGGGCGTCGTCTGGTACACCGGCCAGTTCTATGCGCTCTCCTTCCTGCAGAACGCCTGCAACATCGAGTTCGTGCAGAGCAACATCATCATCTCCATCGCTCTGGTCATCGGTACGCCGTTCTTCGTCGTCTTTGGCGCGCTCTCCGACAAGATTGGCCGCAAATGGATCATGATGGCCGGTATGCTGATCGCCTTTGTCTCTTACAGGCCGATCTACACCATGATGTACAATGAGGCAAACCTGAAGGCCAAAACCGAACTCACCGACCAGACAAAGGTCGAAACCAAGCAGGAAGTCAAGGGTGAGAACACCGTTACCACCACCGTCACCAAGAAGACCTACGCCGACGGCACCACCTACAAGGAGACCAAGAAAGAGACCATCCCGGTCGATGAGGCCAAGAAGGCCGAACTCGCCGCCGCCGGAAAGCTGAAACCCGAGACCAAGAAGGAGACCACCCTTCCGCAGTCCATCTTCATCAAGATGATCGGCTTCGTGCTTATCCAGGTTATCTTCGTGACGATGGTCTATGGCCCGATCGCGGCGTTCCTCGTCGAGCTGTTCCCGACCCGCATCCGCTACACCTCCATGTCGCTTCCGTACCACATCGGTAACGGCGTCTTCGGTGGTCTGGTGCCGCTCATCTCGACCAGGCTTGTCGAAGCCACCCGTCCGGGTCCGGACCTTCCGCCAGCCGATCCGCTTGCCGGTCTGTGGTATCCGATCATCATCGCTGCCATCAGTTTCATCATCGGCACCGTGTACATGTCGAACAGGCCGAGCGCGATCGACACCGAATAAAACAGGCAACCATTAAAAACAGTACACTATGTCAGCAATTCAGAAATTATTGGGTATCGTGTGGGCCGCTCTCGGCGTCGGCATCGTCCCGCTGGCCATCAAGCAGGCCATGACGGAAATCGCTGCCAAGCCCAGCGAAGAGAACTGGATCTTCTGGTCCATCGTGCTCGTCGTGCTC
>CAIUQW010000231.1 GCA_903901395.1 uncultured Chlorobiales bacterium
ACGGAATCATTCCCGAGCGGGTGGTTGAAGTGACCTCGATGACGACGAAGCGTGGCAAGCAGTTCGATCTGCCCGTAGGTCGGTATTCCTACACTCATTCCCCGCTCGCGCTGTATGCCATCGGCATCAACAGGGTTGAAAATGCCGATCATACCGGTTTTTTGATTGCTTCTCCTGAAAAGGCGCTTTGTGACAAGCTTTTGTTTACGAGGAACCTGAACATTCGAACCGTGCAGGCCTTGAAGGAGTTGTTGTTCGATGACCTGCGCATGGATGAAGATTTGTTGGGCGGGTTCGACCCTGAAGTGATTCGCGCGTGTATGGAGGCTGGGCTGAAGGTCGAAATGTTGAAGGTTTTGTGCCAGGTCGTTACCGATGTGCAAGGAGGGAGATCATGAGCGTATTGCAGCAGATGTTGGGAAAATATGATACGACGACAACAGACGGAGCGTTAAACGGGCTGCGTGAGGTCATGCAGGAGGTGGCTCTTGCCGGTTTGTATCGCGGCGGCTTTTTCAACAAGGCAGCCTTTTACGGAGGCACCTGTCTGCGGATTTTTTACGGACTGCCGAGATTTTCCGAAGACCTCGATTTTTCACTTCTTGCTTCCGATGCCGATTTTTCTCTTGAACCGTATTTCAAATCGGTTCGGGATGAGTTCGCAGCACTGGGTATTGATGTCGAGATTTCCACCAAGAAAAAAACGGTCAGTACAGGTATTGAGTCGGCCTTTCTGAAGGGAGACACTCGACTGTTCAGTCTTGCGGTTCATGCAGAAAAAACGGTCAAGATCAAGTTTGAAGTTGACACCCAGCCGCCTCTGGGTTTTTCAACCGAGGAAAAGCTGCTGTTGCAGCCATTCTCGTTTTATGCCAAATGTTTCAGCCTGCCAGACCTGTTTGCAGGCAAGATGCACGCGCTGCTCTACAGGAAATGGAAAAGCAGGGTGAAAGGGCGCGACTGGTTCGATTTTGAGTGGTACATCAGGAAAGGTATTCCGATGAATCTGTCACATTTTATCGTTCGTGCAAGGCAGAGCGGTCATCTATTGGAAGATCGTTTGACGGAACAGGATTTCCGGGAGATGCTCGAACGGCGAATCGACGCGCTTGATGTGGCTGCAGCGAAAAATGACGTATCGCGGTTTTTAAAGGATGCAGCTGCATTGAATATCTGGTCAAGAGAATACTTCAAGGAGTTGGCGTTGCGGATTACCCTCAAAGAAGGCTGATCATCAGGTTTTCGTTAGGCCACAGAAAGCCGATTGTGGTTGCTCATTGCTGCTCATTGTTATTGATAAAATTTGATCGATTTTATGGAAAAAAAAGCGACGGATATGCGACGAGCGATTGCGTTTGTGGTGATATAAGGCTTTATTATAGAATAGAATACGGAGAAAGCGCTCCTTTTACACGGTAGAGGTCAGAAGTTCGAATCTTCTACCGCCCACCACAGCACCTCTTCAAAAGCCTGCGGCATGATTCGCAGGCTTTTTTTATGCACCCTCTTTTTCCCTGCCTCCCAGGTAAAATCACAGGAAACTTCTCGGAAACTATTGTGATTAAATGTAATTTTCGTTATTGTTCGTTATAAGCTTCGCCGTCGAGCTTATGCAGTCCTCTCCAGACAGCATCAGTACCAAGTAGTAAAGATCCGATGTCCACGTTGGATGTTGTTGCTACGACACTCAGTTCCGATTCCCATTCATGTTCGAATTAATTCTCAGCCATCAAAGCGCTGATTGTGTAGTCAATAGTTCTGTGATAGGATGTGGACAAGACACAGGAATTGAGTGAGACCGGAAAGGCTCTGTATGTCAGAGTTACTTGCCTCAATCACTTACATTCCAAAGGTATTCGTCCTTCTTTGTTGTTCGCGAGAGCCGATAGGCAATATGGTATAGTGCCTTATGAGTTCCTTTGAGCTCCTGTGACTGAGCCGTAAGCGAAGAAGTATTTCATTGAAAGTGCAAATAGTAAGCGGTATGACATAATGAGTCAAAAACCGAAGACGATCAGAATGCCGAGAGGACCCAGACTGGATGCACCAGGGAAGTTGTCTACTTGGTACTGCTTGATGCCCAGCAGGACGCATAATGGCTACATTGCCGTCACTGAGAAAAGTTTTGGCGGTTAAGTTCATTAAAGAGTACGGTTTGTCACT
>CAIUQW010000232.1 GCA_903901395.1 uncultured Chlorobiales bacterium
CCAACCCGTTCCCGGCGATCATGGGCCGCATCTGCCCGCACCCGTGCCAAAGCAAGTGCAACCGCGGCGTGCATGACGAAAGCGTGGCGATCAACGCCGTCGAGCAGGTGATCGGCAACTACGCCATCGCCAGCAACCTCAAACTCAAAGGCCCCGGCGCTGATACCGGCAAACGAGTCGCCATCATCGGCGGCGGTCCCGCCGGACTCTCCGCCGCCTACCAGCTTCGCCGCAAAGGCCACGCGGTGACGATTTACGACGCCAACGAAAAGCTCGGCGGCATGGTGCTCTACGGCATCATGGGCTACCGGGTGGATCGCAAGGTGCTCGAAGCTGAAATTGGCCGCATCATCGAGCTCGGCGTCGAGACGAAGATGGGCGTGACGATCGGCAAAGACATCACGCTCGAACAGCTCGAAGCCGAATACGACGCAGTCTTCATCGGCGTCGGAGCGCAGAAAGGGCGCGGCCTGCCCGTGCCCGGCTTTGAAGGCACGCCCGGAGCGACCAACGCCATCGACTTCCTCAGAAATTACGAAGTGATGGGCGACGACGTGCCGGTGGGCAAGAAGGTGGTCGTCATCGGCGACGGCAACGTGGCGATGGACGTCGCCAGACTCGCGCTCAGGCTCGGCTCCGAGGCCGCCATCGTCTCCGGCGTGCCGCGCGAAGAGATGGCCTGCTTCGCGGACGAATACAACGACGCCGTCAAAGAGGGCGCGGAGATGCACTTCCTCGCTGGCACGGCTGAAATCCTCGGCGGCCAGAGCGGCGTCACCGGCCTGCGTTGTACGAAGATGGTCAAAAAGCAGAAGGGCGAAGATGGGTGGAACTCGCCGATTCCGTTCCTGCGCTACAAGAGCACCGACGAGAGCTTCGTCGTCGAAGCGGACATGGTGGTTGCAGCCATCGGCCAGGCGACCGACCTCGGCTGCCTCGGCACGGCGGCAAGCGGCCCGTGGCTCAAGGTGGATCGCAACTTCCGCATTCCCGGACGCGACAAACTCTTCGGCGGCGGCGACGCCCTGAAGGTCGATCTCATCACGACGGCGGTGGGCCACGGACGCAAGGCCGCGGCATCGATCGACGCCTTCCTGAACGGCGAAGCGATGCCCGAGTATCCGTACCGCGAGATCACCAAGCCGCACAAGCAGGACTTGCTCTACTTCCAGCACACGCCGCAGGCAAAACGCAGCCACATCGAGCCGGAGGTGGTCGTCGGCAACCACGACGAACTGCTCGTGGCGCTCAGTCCCGACGAGGCGCTCACCGAATCGAAACGGTGCATGAGTTGCGGCTTCTGCTTCGACTGCAAGCAGTGCGTCTCGTTCTGCCCGCAGGAAGCGATCACGCGCTACCGCGACAACCCGGCAGGCGAAAAAGTCTATACCAACTACTCCAAATGCGTCGGCTGCCACCTCTGCTCCCTGGTCTGCCCCTGCGGCTACATCCAGATGGGCATGGGAGATGGACTGTAATTTTACTTCAACCTCTCAAGAAAGAACCGACGATGAACATAGGAATTCTGCTCAAAGAGGGCCCTTACAACCATCAGGCGTCCGACACGGCATACAAGTTCGCCGAGGCGGCCATCGCCAAAGGGCACAAAATCGATGCTGTTTTTCTCTACAATGACGGCGTCACCAACGTGACCAAACTTGGCGATCCGCCGCAGGACGATCGCAATATCGCCGCCCGCTGGAGCGAGCTGGCGCAGAAGAACGACTTCAAAGTGCTCGCCTGCATCGCCGCCTCGAAACGTCGCGGCATCAACGATGACGTGCTGATCGAAGGCAGTGAAATCACCGGCCTCGGCACGCTGACCGACATCGCAATCCGCAACGACAGACTTTTAACCTTCGGAGACTGAACATGGACACAGATATCAAGAAGATCATGCATGTCATGCGCCGCGCTCCGCATGGTTCGATCTACACCTACGAAGGTCTCGAAATGATTCTGATCATGGCGGCTTACGAGCAGGATCTTTCCCTCGCGTTCATCGGTGATGGCGTCTATGCCCTGAAAAAGAATCAGGATACCGCCGGAATCGGCATCAAGGGCTTCTCCAGAACCTTCATGGCCCTCGAAGGGTACGATGTGGAAAAACTCTACGTGGACCGGCAGTCACTCGAAGAGCGTGGCCTGACCGAAGATGACCTGGTTGTCGATGTCGAAGTCATGGAGGCCTCCGAGATCGGTCGATTGATGACCGAACAGGATGTCGTCATTCACCATTGATCCGGCTCGCGATTTTCCAAGAGCCGCATAACGAGCAAAGAACACAGAAACGGTAAGCGTTATCATGTTACATACTATCAATAAATCACCGTTCGAAAACAATACCTTCGTCACCTGCGTCCGGTTCCTTCAGCCGGGCGATCCAGTGCTCTTCATCGAGGACGGCGTTTACGCAGTGCAGGCAGGCAACCGGTTCGGAGCGCTGATCCAGTCCGTGCTGAAGAAGAACAATCCGGTCTACGCGCTCAAGCCCGACCTCGATGCGCGTGGCATTTCCGCCATTGCCGAGGGGGTGAAGAGTGTTGATTATGCAGGATTTGTCGATCTGGTCGAAGAGCACCAGGTCAACAGCTGGCTGTAATCCATGGGAAGTCTTGAGTTCGCCTCTATTTCGTTGTAAAACCTGACAGAGGTGTGGCGTACTTATTGGCGAAATTTTGGGCCTGTTTGCTTGTTTTGATGGGGATATTTGACCGATAATTTATATATTTACAACCTTCTCTTAATTAGTAGCAACTCTTGGCAAGATCAATCGCAGGCGGGAACGTCAAGGTGGCTATTGTTTTGTCTCAACACAAAGACCTTCATTTATGGGCTTGAAAAATGTCAGGGCCAGGTTATTACCAGGTGTTCTTGCCACATTGCTGTTTCTTATGCCCCGGCTTGCGTTAGCTTCAGGTGGCGCGCCTGCTGATACGACAGCCTGGTGGGTGTGGGTGCTCGGTCTTTTCGTCTTTACCTTTTTGCTCGGTATCGTGGCGGTCATCGCCGGTGTCGGCGGTGGCGTGCTCTATGTGCCGATTGTCAGCAGTTTCTTTCCTTTCCACATCGATTTCGTCCGCGGAACCGGACTTTTCGTGGCGCTTGCCGGAGCCTTGTCGGCTGGATCGCCGCTTTTGAGAAAAGGTCTCGCCAACCTCAAGCTCGCCCTCTCCATGTCACTGATCGGCTCGATGAGCTCCATTGCCGGAGCGCTGGTCGGTCTCGCCTTGCCGGAAAAAACCATTCAGATGGCTCTCGGCCTGACCATTCTCGGCATAACGGTCATCATGTTCCTGGCGAAAAACTCTGCCTATCCCCAGATCGGCCAGCCCGATGCCCTTTCCAAAGTGCTTCAGATTTATGGCATCTACTACGACGAGCATCTCAAAAAAGATGTTGACTGGCAGATTCATCGCACGCCGGTCGGCCTGGTACTCTTCACCCTGATCGGCTTCATGGCTGGCATGTTCGGGCTTGGCGCCGGATGGGCCAACGTTCCGGTCTTCAACCTCGTGCTGGGTGCGCCGCTGAGAGTCTCCGTCGCCACCAGTGTTTTCGTGCTCTCGATCAACGATACCGCCGCCGCCTGGGTCTACCTGCACAAAGGCGCGGTGCTCCCGCTTATCGCCGTGCCATCGGTCGCGGGCATGATGCTCGGCACGAAAATTGGTGCGAAACTGCTCACGAAAGTGCATACCAACGTGGTGAGGCGGGTGGTCATCACCCTGCTTGCCGTCGCAGGTTTGCGTGCGCTTCTTAAGGGATTCGGAATCTGAAATCGCATAACATGAAACAGGAAACAGTACACGCGGAGAAGGTGCAGATCGCCTATGCGGGGATTCTCGCAAAAGCGACCACGCTCGGCATCGCTCTGGTCGTTCTCGGTTATATCGTCTATGTCTTCCAGTTGCTGCCGCTCTCCGTGCCGATCGATCAGGTTGCGGGAAACTGGCACCTGAGAGCCTCTGAATTTCATCACAAAGTTCCCGGCGCTCCATCGGGCTGGAGCTGCTTCAGTCAGGCGGGAAAAGGGGATATGCTGAGCTACATCTCCATCATCTATCTCGGTATCGTCACCATGATGTGCCTTGTGGTAGCTGGTTTTGTGTTTTTGCGTGAAAAGAACGTGATCTACACCCTGTTTTCTTTCGCTCAGGTGGCGGTACTGGTTCTGGCCGCAGCCGGGATTGTCTCCGGCGGACACTGAGTCCGGCAGAAACAGGATTACGGGAATCGAGCAGGTAAATCAATTCATACAACTTTATTCGTCAGCGCTATGTCCGATACCAAAAAACTTGCGATCATCGCCTCCAAAGGGACGCTCGACTGGGCCTATCCTCCCTTCATCCTCGCTTCGACCGCCGCAGCGATGGATATGGAAGCCGTAGTATTTTTCACCTTCTACGGTCTACCGCTGCTCAAGAAAGAGATCGACGCCAAGGTGACCCCGGTTGGCAATCCCGCCATGCCGATGAAGCTGCCGTTTGGCGGTAAAGAGATCGAGTCGATCAACTTGCCGATTCCGAATTTCTTATCGGGAAACATCCCCGGATTCGAAACGATGGCTACCATGATGATGAAGGAGACCTTCAAGAAAAAGGGTGTCGCCACTGTCGAGCAGCTTCGCGAGATGTGCCTCGAATCGGGCGTCAAGTTCATCGCCTGCCAGATGACGATGGAGGTGTTCGGATTCGACAAGTCGGAGTTCATCGAAGGCGTCGATTACGGCGGTGCGGCATCTTTTCTCGAATATGCGGCGGACGCCAATATTTCGCTCTTTATCTGATCGAAACAGAGCGACAGAAAGTGAAACGACGCTTCCGGTTTTATGATTTATTTTGTATGATCATATAACTACCAATCGGAAGTTTGCGTCGAGATATTCATGACTGCTCAACGAACGGAAAGATAAGGCTTTAGCGGCGCAGACGCTGCCAGTTCCGGAGTTGATCAAAGGTTTTATTTGCGGTTCAGTGACGTCCCAAGCAGGAAGAGAGGCTGGAATTTTTATCTGTCAGTCGTTCTTTGACGGCTTGTTTCCGCAAGATTCTCAACAACATATTCTAACAAGGAATCTCATGGCGTTAGTCAATCCACACGGAAAGGATAAGGTGTTAAAACCGCTGCTGCTCGCCGGTGACGAGTTGCAGAGAGAGATCGAACGGGCGAAATCCATGAAGCAGGTGCGCCTCTCTTCGCGCGAGACTGGCGACCTGATCATGCTCGGTATTGGCGGTTTCACTCCGCTGACCGGCTTCATGGGTCAGGCCGACTGGAAGGGCAGCGTCGAAACCTGCACGATGGCCGATGGCACCTTCTGGCCGATTCCGATCACCCTTTCGACTTCGCAGGCAGAGGCCGACGCCATTTCCATCGGCGAAGAGGTTGCGCTCATCGACGACGAGTCCGGCGAGCTGATGGGCAGCATGAAGATCGAGGAGAAATACTCCATCGACAAAGGCCACGAGTGTCGTGAAGTCTTCAAGACCGACGATATCAAGCACCCCGGCGTGCAGATGGTGATGAACCAGGGCGACATCAACCTCGCAGGCCCGGTCAAGGTGTTCAGCGAAGGCTCCTTCCCGAAGGAGTTCG
>CAIUQW010000233.1 GCA_903901395.1 uncultured Chlorobiales bacterium
CTTTTCGCCGCCGGAGAGCTTGTTGACGCCGCGCCCGGCGAGGTGGCCAAGGTTGAGCACCTCGATGATCGTTTCCGGCTTTATACGTCGTTCGGCGGGGCGGCAGCGCTTGTAGCCGTAGAGCAGGTTCGATTTTACGCCAAGATGCGGAAAAAGCATCGCCTGCTGGAAGACGATGGCGATGCGCCGCTTTTCGGGCGAAAGGTCGATCTTTTTCCGGCTGCTGAAGAGGCAGGTTTCATCGAGGTAAATCTCGCCAGCATCGGGCTTTATCAGCCCTGAAACGAGGTGAACGAGCGTCGATTTGCCGCTGCCAGACGCGCCGAAGATGCCGACACGCTCTCCCGAGATTTCGGTGTTCAGCTTCAGCGAGAAGTCGCCGAGCCTCTTTTCGATGTCGATGCGCAGCTTCACGCCTGACCTCCGTGTTCGAGTTTCTTGCCGATCACTTCATGCAGAAGCAGTATGATGACCGACAAGGCGACCGATACGCCGCAAAGCGAGAGCGCCATTGCCGTACCGGTCGGCGAGCTGGCGTAGTCGTATATCGCGAGCGGGATGGTCTGGGTGAGGCCGGGAATGTTGCCCGCGACTATGATGGTCGCGCCGAACTCGCCGAGGCTGCGGGCGAACATGAGCGACGATCCGGCTACCATGCCCCGCAACGAGAGCGGCAGGACGACGGTGAAGAGCGTGTCGTGCCAGCTTGCGCCGAGGCTGCGTGACGCCTGGAGCAACTGCCGGTCGATCGACTCCATGCCGAGCCGGATCGAGCGCACCAAGAGCGGAAAACCGACCGTGGCCGAGGCGACGACCGCCGCTTTCCAGGTGAAGATAAAGTCGATGCCAGCCGACTTGAGCATCGCGCCGCCCCAGCCGTTGCGCCCGAAAAAAAGCAGCAGGAAGTAGCCGATTACCACCGGTGGCAGGGTGAGCGGGAGGTTGATGAGCACTTCGAGCAGCACCTTGCCGTGGAAGCGCCGGAACACCATGAGCCACGCCGTCGCGAAGCCGAAGGGCAGCGAGATCGCCGTCGCGGTGACGGCGATCTTCATCGAGAGCAGGATTGCGGTAATATCTTGCGGCGACAGACTCATGGTGTACGACGAAAACGAAAAGTTACTTCAGGATAAAGCCGTATTTCTTCAGGATCGACTTCGCATCGCCGCGCTGAATCCAGGCAAAGAAAGCCTTGGCATCGGCATTTGCGGCTCCGCTCACGGTCAGCGCCATCGGGTAGACCACGCGCGAGTGCAGCTTTTCAGGCACGACGAAGAGAATCTTCGCTTTTTTCGCCTGCAATGCGTCAGTGCGATAGACGAATGCACCGTCAACCTCGCCCATCTCAGCGTAGGTCAGGCACTCCCGCACATCCTTGGCCATCACGAGCTTCGCGACAAGCTTCTGATCAACGCCCGCATTTTTCATCGACTCCATCGCATAGTCGCCCGCCGGAACGCTCTTGGGACTGCCGATAGCGATCTTGTCGAGCTTCACGAGGTCGTTCATTCCGCCAACCTTTTTGGAGGTCGTACCCGCGAAAACGAGAGTGTTATACGCGAAATTTTTGCGGCTTGCAGCATCGAGCAGCTTCTTGTTCGCAAGATAATCGATCCACTCGGTGCTTGCCGAAATGAAAATGTCCGCCGGAGCGCCGTTTTCGATCTGACCCGCCAGCGCGCCCGAAGCGCCGAAGTTTTTCTGGATCGTCACGCCGGGATGCGTCGTGGCGTATTTTGCGGCCATTTCGTTAAGCGCCTCCTTGAGGCTCGCCGCCGCCGACACGTTGACCTGCGCAGCCATCGCCTGCATGTTGGCGAGCATGAGGAAGCCGAGCACTGCGGCGAGGCCGCGAAAAAACTGTTTCATGGATTTCATGGTGTTCTCAGGGTTTGGGTTTGTGGGTAATGCGCGTTGAGAAGTCCGCCGGTTTGCCGAAGTAAACCGACGAGAGCACGAGAATGTCGATGCCGGTCGCGGCGTAACTGGCAGCGTTTTCGGCGTTTATGCCGCCCGCCGCCGAGACCGCCACGCCTGGAAAGCGGCTGCGGATTTCCGAAACCAGCGCGGCGAGGTCGGCGATGGGCATCTTGTCCACCTGCACCACGTCCGCGCCAGCCGCCGCGATGCGGAGCGCTTCTTCGGCGCTGTCAGCCTCGACGAGAATCTTTTGCTCGGGGGCACGCTTCTTCAGACCGGGCAGCTCTTCGAGAAATACGTCAAGTCCGCCGAGAAACGCCGTGTGCTGCGAGAAAACGAGGATCGACTCCGAGAGGCCGAGCCTGTGCGGAAACGCGCCGCCCGCCATGATCGCCTTGATGGCGATTTTCTTGGTGCCGGGAAAGGACTTGCGCGTCGTCACCACGTTGATGCCGGGATTGGCGGCGCGGGCGCGTTCGACGATGGTTGCAGTGCGCGTGGCAATGCCCGAGGCGTATTCGAGCAGGTTCATCGCCACCTTCCACCCCGCGTGCAGGGCTGCCGCCGCACCTTCGGCCCGCAGTATCTCCGCGCCCGGCTCGGCGACGGTGCCCGACGGAAGCGCGAAGCTCACTTTAGCGCCGCACTTTTCGAGCACGCGCCCGGCCTCCTCGGTGCAGCAAACCACCGTCCGGTCGCGCGTGGTGAAGGCGATCTCACCCGACTCATTGCCGATGCCAAGCAGCGTGGTGGTCAAATCGCCGTACGGCACGTCCTCTTCGAGATACCGTTCTATTTCGCTGTCAGGAATGAGGTTATACATGGTCGAGTACTTTTGGTCGTTGTGTGAGCCTTGCTATAGCGCCCGGCGCGGGTTTCGGGATTTTTTTCAGCTTTTCCGACAGCAAAGGCTTCGAATCTGGCTAATCCCGGAATTGATCCTAATAAATTTAGGATTAATTATCGAATATCCTAAAAATAATCAGATATCAAAAATGGCATCCTTATGAAAACCTTACGCTTTTGTTGTGTGTCTGTGGTCGATATGTTGTGCGGTAAATAACGAATTTTCCCGGACATGGCAAAGCCGGAAGATAGGGCGATCTGGAGGGTGGGGCGTTTTTGAGTCGGGCGTTGTCTGTCATCCAAAATCAGGACTTCTCGCTTGCCGATGGTCTCGATCTCTATAAACGGAGCTTTTTTCTTATACTTCAGGGCGCTCGGGGAGCGTGATTCGCAACGATGAACCAAACGAAGCTCGATGGCCGATACGATTCTCAGGCTCGAAGGAATCCGCAGGGAGCTGGAGCTGTCGCGGGATGTGCGGCAGACGATCATTCCCAACCTTTCGCTCGAAATTTTCGCGGGGGAGTTCGTGGCGATCACCGGGCCGTCGGGGTCGGGCAAATCGACGCTGCTCTACATCATGGGCGGCCTCGACAAGCCGACGTTCGGCAATGTGTGGCTCGACGGGCAGAACATCACCGGCGTGGATGAAACGGAGATGACCGTCATCCGCAACCAGAAGATCGGCTTTATCTATCAGTTTCACTTCCTGTTACCGGAGTTCAGCGCGCTCGACAACGTCATGATGCCTATGCTGATCCGCCGCAAGTTCGGCAAAAAGGAGATTCGCGAGCGGGCGATGACGCTGCTCGACATGGTCGGTCTCGGCGAAAAATACGCCAACAAGCCGAACCAGCTCTCCGGCGGGCAGCAGCAGCGCGTCGCCATCGCGCGGGCGCTGGCCAACGAACCGAAGGTGCTGCTCGGCGACGAACCGACCGGCAACCTCGACTCCCGCTCGGCCAACAACGTCTATGAGCTGTTCGCCCGGCTGAACCGCGAGTTGAAGCAGACCGTTATTGTCGTCACGCACGACGAGGAGTTCGCCAACCGCGCGGGGCGGCGCATCCACCTCGTCGATGGCCAGATCGAGAGAGATTCACGAAACGGCAAAGCAGTATCCGCCTGAAACCACAGGGAGACGATCCATGCTCGAACAGATCAGGAATACCCATCCGCTTGTCTACAAACACCTTACCGCGTTGACGGATGGAGAACGTCACCTGCGTTCGATTTTCGCCATCGACCGCTACTGGGAGAACCTCGATCTTCCGGCGCCGGATGCGATCCGGGAGGGATCACGTCTCGCTGCTGACGTAAAAATCGAAGCTGAATTTGACATTCTTTACGCCGGAGGCACGCTTGGCCTCCTGCACGCGGCGGTGATGTCGAAGCGGTACGGACGCAACGTGCTCGTCATCGACCGCGCCGAGCCGGGGCGCACCACGCGCGACTGGAACATCTCGCGAGCGGAGCTGATGCGCCTCGCCGACACCGGCGTGTTCACGCGGGAGGAGCTTGACTCGACCATCGTCCGCGCCTACAAAACCGGCTGGGTGGAGTTCCACGCGCCCGCCGCAAGGCGCAAGCGGCTCTACATGGACGAGGTGCTCGACTGCGCGGTCGATGCCGACAAGCTGCTCGGCATGGCTCGCGACAAAGTGCTCGCGGGCGGCGGCTCGAAGGTGCTCGGCCACACGAGCTTCGTCTGCAGCTACCGCTTTCCGGATCATCTCGTTGTGCAGGTCGAGGAGCCATCCGGCAAGCCGCGCTACTTCCGAACGCAAGTGCTCGTCGATGCGATGGGCATCGTCTCGCCGGTGGCGATGCAGCTCAACAAAGGCCGCCCGCAAACGCACGTCTGCCCGACGGTTGGCACCATCGCAAGCGGGTTCGCGGATGCCGATTTCGAGGTGGGCGAAATCCTCGCCAGCACCGAGGATGCCGAGGTCTCCGGCAAGCGCGGTCGGCAGCTCATCTGGGAGGGATTTCCGGCAAAAGACGACGAGTACATCACCTACCTTTTCTTTTACGACAAGGTCGATTCGCCGAACGACAAAACGCTGCTCGGCCTTTTCGAGGCGTACTTCCGCAAGCTGCCGGAGTATAAAAAGCCGGGGGCGAAGTTCACGATTCATCGCCCGGTTTACGGCATCATACCGGCCTATTTCCACGATGGCGCGGGGTGCACGCGGGTAGTTTCGGACGAGCGCATCGCGCTGCTCGGCGACGCGGCCTCGCTCGCCTCGCCGCTCACCTTCTGCGGCTTCGGCTCGGTGGTGCGCAACCTCGACCGCATGACCTCCGGCCTCGACAAGGCGATGCGTGAACAGCGCCTCGGCGCGGCGGATCTCGCGAAGATCAGCGCCTATGAGCCGAACGTCGCATCGATGGCAAACCTCATGAAATACATGTGTTACGATCCCGAGACCGACGAACCGGGCTTTGTCAACGAGATGATGAACGAGGTGATGATCGTGCTCGACGAGCTGCCGCCGCGCTATCGGCAGGCGATGTTTCGCGACGAAATGAAAGTCGAGGAGCTGGTGACGGTGATGCTGAAAGTGGCATGGCGCTACCCGAAAATCCTCAAGGCGACGTGGGAGAAGCTCGGTGTCGGCGGCTCGGTCGGCTTCGTGAAAAACCTTGCCGGATGGGCGATGAACCAGGCGTCGAAATAGCGGAGGTGGTTGTTACACCGGCAACAATAATTTGCAATCTTCCCTAAAAGAAGAGATCGGGCTAAAGCCCTTATTTATTTTAGGTTATTCATAAACCCCCGTCCCGAAAGCTTTCGGGACGGGGCAATTGCTGAGGGGCATATCCAGCTCGCTCATGGACGTGGCAATCCAATGGTATTCAGGCGGGCTTTAGCCCGTCGGATATTCAGTTCTCTTGCATTTACGTTGCCCCGGCTTTCAAGCCGGGGAGAGGCAGTCAACAAGAGCTTTCGCTCGACAAATCATCGATACCTTTAGTTGCAGAATTTTTCAATGGATAAAGCGAAAGCACAGCAGGAGATAGCAAAACTCCGCGCGGAGATCGAGCGCCACAACCGGCTCTACTATCTCGAAGCCAAACCGGAGATTTCTGACTTCGAGTTCGACAAGCTGCTTGAACGGCTGATCGCGCTCGAACAGGAATTCCCGGAACTCATGACGCCCGATAGCCCGTCGCAGCGCGTCGGCGGTGGTATCACCAAGGAGTTTCCGACGGTCATCCACCGCGAGCCGATGCTCAGCCTCTCGAACACCTACTCCATCGCGGAGGTGACTGATTTCTGCAATCGCGTCGAAAAGCTGGTCGAAGCCGAGGGCGGCGGCACGCCGGAATACGTCGCCGAGCTGAAGTTCGATGGCGTAGCGATCAGCCTGCTCTACCGCAACGGCCTGCTCGTGCGCGGCTCCACGCGCGGCGACGGACGGCAGGGCGACGAGATCACGGCCAATCTTCGGACGATTCCGTCGATTCCGCTCCGGCTCGACTCCCCCGGCGGTTCGCTCTTCGACTCGGTCGTCAGCGGCGAAATCGAGGTGCGCGGCGAGGTCTATATGCGCAAGGACGACTTCGAGCGGCTCAACGACGAGCGCCCGGAGGAGGAGCGCTTCGCCAATCCGCGCAACGCCACCGCCGGAACGCTCAAGTTGCAGGACTCCGCGGAGGTCGCCCGTCGCCGGATGCACTTCGTGGCGTATTTTCTGAAGGGAATCGCCGACGAAACCGCGCCGCACATGCAGCGGTTGCGGCAGCTCGAAAGCATGGGCTTCGCCACCGGCAAGCACTACAAGCTTTGCAAGGAGATGACGGGAATCGCCGATTTCATCGAGGAGTGGTCGGAGAAGCGCTGGACGCTGCCGTACGAAACCGACGGCGTGGTGCTCAAGCTCAACGACGTGACGCTCTGGGATCGCCTCGGCGCGACCGCCAAAAGTCCGCGCTGGGCAATAGCTTACAAGTATCCGGCGCAGCAGGCCAAGACCGTGCTGCAAGGCGTGGTTATTCAAGTCGGCAGGCTTGGCACCATCACGCCGGTGGCGGAACTGAAACCAGTGAAACTGGCCGGGTCGACCGTGTCGCGCTCCACGTTGCACAACTTCGACGAGATCAAGCGTCTCGGCGTGCGTGTCGGCGATCACGTCATGATCGAAAAGTCGGGTGAAGTAATTCCGAAAGTGGTCAGCGTCGTGCTTGACGAACGTCCGGATGCGACCGATGCCATCGAGGTGCCGATGTTTTGCCCTGAATGCGGGTCAGTGCTTGTTAAGCCTCCCAAAAAGGATGTTAAGCCTCAAACAACGGATACCCAGCTCCAAAAAACGGAGGTGAGCTGGTACTGTCCCAACGAGGAGGGATGCCCCGCGCAGAAACGTGGCCGGATACTGCACTTCGCCTCGCGCAACGCCCTCGACATCCAGAACCTCGGCGAGTCGCTCGTGACGCAGCTCGTCGAGCGCGGCCTCGCGAGCGACGCGGGCGACCTCTACAAGCTCACGCTGGAGCAGCTCGCGGGCCTCGACCGCATGGCCGCCAAATCGGCCCAGAACGTGCTCGACGCGCTCGAAAAGAGCAAAACGCGCCCCTACGCCCGCCTGCTCTTCGCCCTCGGCATCCGCCACGTCGGCGCGGCCACGGCGCGTGAGCTGGCCCACGCCTGCCCTTCCATCGACCGCCTTCGCGACACCAGCGAAGAGGAACTCGCCGCCGTGCCCGACATCGGCCCGGTCATCGCCGCGAGCATCCGCGACTTCTTCGCCAAACTCTGGGCGCAAGCGATGCTCGAAAAGCTCGCCGAAGCCGGACTCCCGATGCAGGCCGAAGCCGCCAAGGCTTTGGTAAACAACAACTTCGAAGGCCAAAGCGTCATCTTCACCGGCGGATTAGAACGCCACGTCCGCCAGCAAGCCGAAGAAATGGTACGAGAACGCGGCGGCAGAATCGTCAGCTCAGTGAGCAAAAAAACCACGCTCGTCGTCGCCGGAAGCGAGGCTGGAAGCAAGCTGGAGAAAGCGATAAAGCTGGGCGTGAAGGTGATCAGCGAGGACGAGTTCGAGCGGATGCTGTGAAGGCAGACTCAGGTAATGTATTGTCTCGAAAGCTTATTAAAATGTTCTATTAGGAGGCAAAAATGAGCACAGAGGTGCTGGCTGTCATAATTGGTGGTATTATTGGCTTTGTTGGAGGTATTGTCGCTGCTTATATAGGCGCAAAGGTGACCACTGATAGGAGTCGAAGATTTGAGGCACTTGCTAATTTTCGAGCTACCTTTGCGCCTACTCTGGCGAAACTTCGCTTTGTGAATGATGATAATTTAATTGATTTTCGGCTTTTTCTTCGTAGTGAGATTACAAAACAGGCTGCTGCTATTGAACTGTTTAGGCCCTTTATTCGCAATTGCCGAGCTTTTGATCAAGCAGAGCGAGATTATCTTCAGCATCTTGAAATATTTGATTTTCATTCTATCAAAGAGCCAACCGTCGAAGAGCCTTTTGGCGCTGGAGCTGTGTCGTGGGGCATTAAAATTATACGTAAATATCAAAAAATAGAATTATTTTCAGAAAAGACACAATCAATAATAAAATCGCTCTTGATTGCGGCAGAAAATAAATAAACACAGAAGAAGGCTGATCGTGAATGTTATTAGATATAATTGGGAAAATTCTGAGGCGCACTGGGTATTGTTGAGTAAATTTGTATGCCAGAGGAATCAGGAAGAATTTATTAGTGCTGATATATGGAATAGAGTTCTTGATGAACAAGCGCTTCACGCTATTGAGCGATTTGTTGACGAAGGTTTGATCGCGTTGGTGGGATTAGAGAGGATGCTTGACTATAAATATCCAGTCAATGAGTTAAAAAATATGTTAAAGCAGTATGGCCTGAGTGTTGCTGGACGAAAGGCTGATTTAATAAATCGCTTGATATTTACAGACGTTTCAGGTATGAAAAATAATGTTGCTGGGTTGAAAGTTTATGAATGCACCCAAGCCGGAAAAGACTTGGTTGAAGGACATTTATTTCGAAAGAAAGAAGAACGGATTTTGGTTGAGAAACAAGTCGAAGGATTCCTTAAAATGCGCCAATTTAATGATGCAAGCTTAACTGTGGCCGCATATGAAGCAAAACAGGTTTTTTCTCGTGGTGTTGGAATTGATTGGAAGCAGTATAATGCTGCTCGTGATATTGAAACTTTGAATTACATTTATAAAGATAAGCCAAGAATATTAGCTAATTTACCCTACGATAAATTTGAAGAGTTAAGAAAATGCACTGCTATGATGATGTTATGGGGCACAAATACGACTGATAAATGGCTTTCTATTGATTTTGAAACAGGTCTATCATTCGATGCAGATACAGCTTCAAGAATGTTATTATTTTATGCGTTGCACAAGTTGGATATAGAGGAGTATCGAAAAAGCGGAATCGTTGAGATGGTGGAAATTTTAACAACAAGTGATTCGTGTAATACATGTAAGAAGCTAGCTAAGAAAAAATATAGACTTTCGGAAGCTCCAGAGTTGCCTTATGAACATTGTACTCATGAAATGGGCTGTAGGTGTACAATTGCTCCTGTAATAGAATAATACCTTTGAATTAATGTCCAAAGCTATACTAATTACAATACTAATACTATAATGAACTGTTTTTCAAAAAAAATATCATAACTCATGGAATCGCATTATTGTGTAACCATATTAGGGTCGGCCAGAATCAGCGAGGAAAACGAGTATCATGTCAACTGTAAATAGTCTGAATCCTCTGTCATTGCGAGAAGCGAAGCGACGTGGCAATCCAAGCGAAATGGCGACGGCAGGAACAATGGATCGCCACGTCCCAACCTGTCGGGACTCGCGATGACGAATCCTTGTTCAGAAACAATTATTCGTCTGTTTTATTTTGACACCCCAGCAGCTCTCTCCTCATGATTTCATTGTATCGAAACCAAAATTGCGGTCATTATTTTCCAGCGGAACGGCTCGTCAGGGCGTCAGTCTGCCGGTCGAGAGCATGACGATCAGGCCGATGCCGAGGATCAGGCGGTAGGCGATGAAAATGCCGGTGCTGTGGCGCTTCAGATAGGTGATCAGAAACGCAATGGAGAGGTAGCCGAAGATGAAGGCGGCGACGGTTGCGGCGATGAGATTGACCATTTCGTGCGTCGAGGCCAGAAGTTGATGACGAACTTCGTAGAGTTCGAGCATCCCGGCGGCGAAGACCGAGGGGAGCGAGAGCAGGAAGGAGAATCGCGCGGCGGTTTCGCGGTCGAGGTTGCGGAAGAGGCCGCCGGTGATGGTGACACCGGAGCGCGACGAGCCGGGAATGAGCGCCATCGCCTGCGCAAGGCCGATGATGATGGCGTCCATCCAGCCGATCTCCTTGATCGCTTTGCCTCGGCGTCCGTCGCGGGCACGGTTGGCGGTGTGTTTTTCAGCCACGACGAGCACGAGCGCGAGGCCGATCATCGAAGCAGCGACAATGTAGAGCGAACGCAGCACGGTTTCGATTTCGTGCTTGAAGAGCAGGCCCAAAACGACAATCGGCACGGTGCCGACGGCGATCATCCAGCCCGTCCGCGCCTCGTCCGTTTCGAGCGGCTTGCCCTTGAAAAGGCCGGAGATGACCGCGCTGCTGATCGAGATAATATCCTTTATGAAATAGATCATCACCGCCAGCAGCGTGCCGATCTGGATGATCGCCGTGAAGGCCGCGCCGGGATCCTTGATCCCCATGAATTCCGGGACGATGCGCAGGTGCGCGGAGCTGCTGATGGGCAGGAATTCTGTGAGTCCCTGCACGATGCCGAGGATGATTGCCTGGATGAGCGTCATTGGCGTTGGTTGCTTCGGTTACTGAATGCCGCACTGCGAGAGCAACTCGCCGATGCGCTTTGCCGCCGCCATGACGGCGCGTCCGCGGTGGCTGATGCGGTTTTTCTCGTCGATGGTGAGCTGGGCGAAGGTGCGCTCCATCCCCTCCGGCGCGAAGACCGGGTCGTAGCCGAAACCGCCGTCGCCCTGCGGCTCCGTGGTGATGACGCCATCGACGTGGCCGTCGGTGGTTTCGTCCAGCAGCATCGCGCCGCCCTCCGCCACGGGCAGGCGGCCCTTCATGGCGATGACCGTGCGGAAGCAGGCCGAACGCTCGCTCTTGCCGCGCATCTCAGCGAGCAGGTGGCGCACGTTGTCCTCGTAGGTGCGCGTCGCCCCTTCCGGCACGGGCGCGTAACGGGCGGAGTAGACGCCGGGCGCGCCGTCGAGCGCCGTGACTTCGAGGCCGGTGTCGTCGGCGAGCGCGATGAACCAGTCGAGGCGCGGCGCGACCAGCTCGAAAATCGCCTCCGCTTTCAGCCGCGCATTGCCTTCGAGCGTCGGCTCGGTCTCCTCGACCTCGATGTCAAGGCCGAGGTCATGGAGCGAGTGGACGCTGATGCCCGAAGCGAGACCTTCGAGCACCGGTTTCAGTTCGCGAACCTTGTCCTTGTTGCCCGTGGCGAGGACGATGGTGATTTCAGGGTGTTTCGCTTCCATATCTGTTATCGGCTGATGAGATCGAGAATTTCCTGAATCGCAGCCGGAAGGCCGATAAGCACGGCGCGGGAGATGATGGCGTGACCGATGCTGACCTCCTCGATGTCGTGTAACTCCTTGAATGGCGCAATGTTGAGCACGCTGAGCCCGTGCCCCGCCACGACGGTCAATCCCGCCTCGCGGGCAAATCGCGCTGAATTGCGGATGCGCTCCAACTCGAACGCCTTTTCTTCGTCGCCAGTACGGAGCGAGTAGGTGCCGGTGTGGAACTCGACGATATTCGCACCCGCTTCGGCGGCAAGCGAGATCGCCTCCTCTTCCGGCTCGATGAAGATGCTGACGCCGATCTCCTTTTCGCGCAACGGTTTGACAAACTCCGTGAGGCGGGTGAAATGCTTCTCGATGGCGAATCCGCCCTCGGTTGTCAGCTCCTCACGCTTCTCCGGTACGAGCGTGACGAGGTCGGGCTTGACCGAGAGCGCGATGCGCTGCATCTCGTCGGTCATCGCCATTTCAAGATCGAGTTTGGTGGTAATCTCCTCCCTTAGCCGGGCGAGGTCGTCGTCCTTGATGTGGCGGCGATCTTCGCGCAGATGGCAAACGATGCCCGCCGCGCCGTGCCTCTCGGCGAGCAGGGCGGCTTCGACGGGGTCTGGATGTCCTTCATTTCGTGCGTTACGCAGCGTGGCGATATGGTCGATGTTGACGGCAAGTCTCATGGAAGTAGTCTCTTATGCGATGTTCATGCTTGGGGAATGATCCCGGTGAGTTGGGAAGATAGGCAAAACAAAAGAAACAAACCGCAAAATCAGCGGCGGGCCGGGTTGACAGGGCGGGGGAGTTGCAAGGTCGAGATTGTGGAAAGGATGCCGAAGTGACGGAACTGGTAGACGATGCCGTCGAAGTATGCCGAAGCGTCGAGCTGATCAAGGTGTCCGAGACTTCGATCTCGGAGAGTTCCATGAGCACGGTTGGCATGTCGTGAGCAAACATGCTTCGGGTAAACATGGCTAAAATTTTTCTCTCGAATCCTTTGAGACGCATCTGGTGCTTTTGAATCAGTTGCGGCTCGAAGCTGTCGATGCGGTCGCGCGTCGGCTGGATTTCGAACGGTATTGTCTCCAGATTTGCAACCGTTGCTTATCGGCAAGATTGTCTTAGAAGTTGGCAAGCTGACCGCAGACCGGACAATCGAGGGTTTTATCATTATAGCTCTGCATGATCTCGATCAGTTTGCCAGTCAGAGATAAATTGACATTTTCGAATTGACGATTTCAGTACTTCAGTTGGAAAACAGGCAATGACGCCAAGCAATCTGTAACACGCCTTCTTTTCACGATATTCCCGAAGAAGCAAAAAAGAAATTATCAAGCTCTGAATAAACTCTATCAGATGATTAAATGTATCTCCATATAGATATTTGCGATTGTGATATTATCGCGATGACTTTTTGTATCTCTTTGATTTTTTTTCCATTATGGCAAAAAATGAACCAACTCCAATTAACACGATAGTCGAAGGCTCAGGAACTGCTGTCAGGGTTGAATTTTCTAATAACTGGATACCATTTAATGCGCCAATCGATGCATTGATTCCAGGCCCGTAAGAAAAACTCAAGTTTCCCGAAGTATCAGTCTTGATCCTTCTGATTATTATGTCGTATGATCCATAAACAAACGCCGCATAATTTACAGTATTGGTAATCGTGTAATCCATTCCATTAACTGTAAAAGTCGTCGTTGGATACTTTGTATTTTGTTGCTTCCTGTGAATACAAGTATAAATCATATGTAGCAAAACGATTCAAATAAGTAAAGTCAATAGTTGCCAAGCTACCAGTCAGCGCGTAGTATTTCATCATTTTATCATCATTCGTTCCAGAAAAACATCTTTACTTGCATTGATCACGCCAAGAGTATCAGAATTTTCGGTAACAAGAGCTGAAGAAAAGGCACCAATTGACAACGTTATTGTAACAGGTGGCACATCATTGTTTGCATTGTATAGATTCCAGAACTTTCCATTATTCCCACACTTTGCCGGGTCATCGTATACTGGCGTCTGGTCGCATAATCCAAATTGGATATTGATCAGGTTTTCCGATTTTGCTTCTACTATCTAAAAGTTAAATATGAGCATCGAGATTAACAGTGCTGAAGATATTATTTTCATTTCTCGCCACTTGTTCTGATTTTTTTATACTCATTTATTTCAATTACTCAGCTTGCCTATGTTGAATACATTTAATGATAATTAGAAACATAGAGCTGCTCTCTTACAGTAGCGATCCAGCGCATCTATTGATAAACGTGATATAGATATGTAATAATACTTCAAAAACAAGATTATGAGATTAATTGTTATATCATATGATCTCTTGTGAGATCATATGACAATACATGAGTGTGTATTTTGTAAGAAATCTAAATTATTATTTGTACAATTAACTGAAGGAGATGGATTATTGATTATTTTCTTATTAAGGCTCATGACACAAGAGAAGTCTATAAGCCTCCTATGTGTTCGTCCTGAGCAACATCATCAAAATGTGCTATTTGCGCTTCCTGTAAAAGAATTAATTCTATATAAGAAATAATACTTATATGATTGACTATCATTGTCACATTTTGCCGGGTCTTGACGATGGGCCATCTACTATGGATGAATCTGTCAAAATGGCCAAAATGCTCTCAGCAGCAGGTTATAGTACAGTATATTGCACCCCGCACAAGGTTAAAAATTTGTATGATAGAAGTAATGATGCAGTTCGTCGATCCATAAAAGAAATGCAAAGAGAGTTGTGTCGGCAAGGGATCGCTCTTCGACTTCTTGCAGGTAGAGAATATATCTTAGATAATCATTTTTTAGAATATATAAATGACTTGATGCCGCTTGAGGGTACCAGTTATTTACTCATAGAAATACCTTCCGGTTCTTATCAAGGGATGATTCTTGATTCCATTACAGCGATTTTACATAAAGGACTCACTCCAATGATCGCTCATCCTGAGCGCTGCAGAATTCTCACTGACCAGCGAAACAATATAATCCCAAAATCTTTGAGCTTTTTCAGGAGAAATTCTATTTACGCAAAAATGCGGCTCGAATATTCCTATCAGCACATCGATTTACTAGAATGGCTATTACAAATTGATTGCGCATTTCAATGCAATGCTGGAAGTTTGTCAGGCACTTACGGGCGTTCCGTCCAGAAAGCGTCCCAACGTTTTTTAAACAATGGAATCTACACTCACTTAGGAACCGATGCGCACGATTCTTTTTTTCTTGAAAAGATCAACCTCAATTTAAAACATGTCAACTCATGTGCATCCAAAATGTATTCATCACTTGCTTTTGAATAAAAAATACTTCAATATCTTTTTGGGTTGACCAAAAAAATGTGCCACCGTTTGATCAAGCTGCATATGATCAAAACGATTTGACATCAAGAGAAATCAAACGAGTAGAAACTCGATAATTCTATGAATAAAGTTTTTATTTAAACGGTGACACCATATTTATTAATAATTTATTTCAATAAATAACCATGGATAAACGATCAATGCATTTCAATACTTGCAATAAAACTGTATCCTAATGCGTTCGCTGTTTTGATTGGTGTCTCAAGAGATGGTGATATTTTTTTTCTTAGTCGATAGACAAGCGACTCAAGAGAGTGGTTTCCATATTTATCTTTCTGATAATCCAACAGGCGAAGAAGAGCTTCTCTGGAAACCACCCCTTTTTGAGGTTCCTTAGCAAGGCGCTCAAGCAGCATATATTCTTTTGCAGTTAAACGTAACGTGTTTTCATCAGGAGTGATAAGCATCCACTCTTCAGCTTTTAAAATCCACTTCCCTTGATAATGTTTTATCTGTTTATCATCTCCTGTTTTATTGGTAGGATTTTCAACCTGCATAAGTGCACTCGCTGCTGAGAATATTTCACGAAAATCAACTGGTTTCACAAGATAAATACCTGCTCCAGACTCGTAACCGCGAATTCTGTCTTCAACTGATGAGCGACCAGAAATTATCAGAGTTCGAGTTTTTGTGTTTGTTCGAAGATAATTTGAAATCACCAAACCATCCTGATCAGGCAAACCGAGATCAATAATAGCGACATCATAAACATTTTTCGCAATTGCCTCATAGAGTTCTACTGCTGAACCAAAGGCAGTGACATCATATCCTTTTCCCCGCAAATATTTTGCGAGGCTATCTCGAAAATCATAGTCATCTTCGACGATAACAGTGCGCATGACGCAGGTCTTTGAAATCGTTGACATTTGAATATATTAATTTAGATGTTGTGAATTGCTTCTGTTTTACCTTGCGCTTTTTGTACTAAAAAATTGTTAAGGGGAAGACATACACTCACCTTAAAACGACCATCATAGAAATCAAGTGATACGGCACCTCCTTGTTGCTCTACTATCTTGCAAGCAAGCCATAAGCCTATTCCATCACCAGGTCTTGAGTCTTTGCTTTTCTTGCCACGATAAAATTTTTCAAAATAATGTTTCAGTTCTTCTGAATCCGCAAAATCTGTTTGATTAATAATGCTGATAAATATAAAACCGTTTTTAGCATAATACTCGATCAATACTTCTGTTCCGGGTAGTGAGTATTTAGCAGCATTTTCGAATAAATTTACAAATGCAATATTCAAGTATGCAGAATCCACATAAATTGTACCTGCACAGTTCAATGCACTGATTAAGAACGTACGATCAGGCCAAATGATTCGAACTTTTTGTAACAGAATCTCAAAATATTCTTCTATACTTGTTAAATTGTGATGATTATTATCGAAAATGTAGCTCTCTCTCTCTCTCTCGATAAAGATATTTAACAGATCATTAATCCTTCCCAGAGCTCGTTTAATTTTTGTTATTTCAATTTTTCCTTCTTGTAATGGATCGCATATCATTGTATCTTCGAGCAAATTAAGACTTCCCTGAATAACTGCAAGAGGCGTTCGAAACTCATGCGACATCATTGTCAAAAACTCTTTGCGGTGTTTAGAAGTCGATTTTTCAGACTTCGATTTTATTTCGAAATATTCTTTATTTATTTTCATGATTGTCGGTTATATTTTATGACCATTATAAGAAATGATTAATAATAAAACTGAATGTGTCATCCCTCCAAAAATGTATTTTTATTTATAAATTAAAAAGGTTCTTAAATGTATGCGGAAAAATTTTTTATTCATCATTCTGGCACAACAGATCAGCACAAGGGAAAATTATTAATTATTTTGTTTTTGTAGCGGCAAATGATTGTGAATATATGAAATAAATATCAACTAAGTCCATAAATTATTTAAACAGATTCTGTCTGGTATATACAATATAAAGGCGGTTCATATTAACGCAAGGTCGCAATAAAAGCATTGCATAAAACATCTTGAGGGTTATTTTGTTATTTAAAACTATATCCATGAGTAAAGCAGTCATTTATATATTGTAAATTATGTCAAAATATTGTTGTGTCCAGGTGTTCTGAAATTAAAGTTATAGCACTTTTTGATGATCTCATTTATATATAAACATTCATATAATGATCACCAGCAAATGCATTCTGTCGATTCACGTATCAAAACCATCATGCCTCGCTTGTAACTCTACTCCAATCGTATAGAAACCAGATACACGTTCTTATAGTTGATTGCTGTAATCTTATAGAATTACCGAAAAACCGACATAAAATTGCACCGCCGCTTAAAAAAATACTGTTTTAATTTCATGTTGAATCTACGCTTAGTAGGTTGAATTTAAATAATCATTTAACAGATATAATCCTCAGCTATATACAGTTAGCAATAATCTTCCCGATAAATGCAACTATTATTAATGCAAATATCGATATTTTCAATCTACTTTTTCAGAATGAATATCATAGAAAGCTATATTTGTGAGAAAATATGAGAATTGCAAAGCGTTTTTTCTCCATAATTACCACGCACAGCTCA
>CAIUQW010000234.1 GCA_903901395.1 uncultured Chlorobiales bacterium
AGACGCCAAAGCGCGTCTGGACGTATTTTCCGTTCACCGCGCGGCTGATGGTCGAAATATCGTAGCCCGTCTGCTCTGCGATGCTCTTCATCACGAGCGGCTGAAGGTAACGCGGGCCGTCGATGAAAAACCGCGCCTGCGCTACCAGCAATGCTTCCATGACTTTCAGCAGCGTCTGGCGGCGGATTTGCAGCGCGGTGGCGAACTCGTTGGCCCGCTGGAGCTTCTGGCGCATGAACTGCCGATCCTCCTTTGGCACCTTGCGCTTCGAGAGCACCTCGCGATACTCGTCGGATACACGGACCGAGAGGCGGCTCCGGTCGTTCAGCACCGCCGTCAACGCGCCGTTTTCATAGGTGACGACGAAATCAGGCGAGATGTAGTGCCCGCCCTCATCGACGAATACATCGCCGGGATGCGGATCGAGCGACGTAATCACGCCAATCGCCTCTTCGAGCTGCCGCTTTTCGAGATTCAGCTTCTTCAGCAAACGGTCGAAACGCTTGTTCATGAAGTCATCGAAAGCGTCCCGAAGAATCGTCCGTGCCATCGTCACCGCCTCGTCGTCATGCTCGCGCTCGGAGACCAGAAGCTCAACCAGCAAGCGCTGCCGGAGGTCGGAGACCGCCACGCCGGGCGGATCGAGATACCAGATTTTCTGCTGAATCTCGCGCACCTCCTCTTCGCTCGCGTCGATGCCCGACTGGCGGAGACCGTCGATGATCACCTCAAGCTCTTCCGTGAGATAGCCGTCACTGTCGAGATTACCGAGAATTTCGGCGGCGATGAGCACCTCGCGCTCGCCGATCTCCTCCTGAAGCGAGAGGTCGCGCAGGAGTCGCTCGTGAAACGTGTCATGCTGCACCGCCTGGAAAAAGCGCTCCTCGCCGCCGCCCGAAGCGGATCCGCCCGTTCTGCCGACGGAAACCGTCTCGCGATTCCCTCCATCGGCGCTTGCTTTCATTGTCGAGCGCTCGAAGCGGGCCACAGAATCGAACATCTCCGTCGAATCGGCGGAAGACGTTTGAGCGAGGGTGGACAGACCGTCGTCCTGACGGCGCTCGACCAGCTCCAGCATCGGATTGTCCTGCACCTCGTCGTAAATCCGCTGTTCGAGCTGGGTTAGCGGCAGTTGCAGCAACTGGCTGGTCATCACCTGCTGCGCCGACAGTTGAACCGTCTGACGCTGCTGTAATCTCATCTCCGCCATGATACTTCAGATGGATGCGGTAAATTCCTTCAGGCTCTTGTACCAATCCTGTCCGTATCGTTCGACAAGGGGCACTTCAAGAAAATCGATCAGCCGCACATCATCTTCGGCACCCTGCCGCCGGGCATCGCGGCACATCGCGTGCTGCTCATAGACAAGATAGTCCAATCCGAACTTTTTTCGCACCCTGATCGGGAAAAGGCGACACGACAACGGTTTGGTGGCTAAGAGCGATCCCTGCTGCCACGCCGTCTCGACCGCGCAGAGCGCCTTGCCATCCTCGTGATAAACGAAAACGCACTCGCGCCCGTCGATGGTTTTGGTATAGAGATTTCCCTGATAAACCTCCGTGCAGCCGTGTCGGCGGATGTAACGAAGATTGCGCTCCGGCAGCATCGGGCGCAGCGTCTCGACGGTGGATTCGAGGTATGTCGCCTCCGCCGCATCGATTGGCGCGCCAAGTTCCCCCTCGACGCAGCAGGCCCCCTGGCACAAATCGAGATTGCAGCAAAACCGCGCATTGAGCACCGCGCGATCAACGAGAACTTCACCGATGGAGATAACTGACATGCTCAGAATTGAATGAGGAGGAGGTGAGAGGCCAAGCGCGATGGACGGCCGGTTTCAATGGACGAAACAGAAGGGAAATTTTGAATGCTCATTACACGGCGCTTCACTATCTTTTTACCTTGAACGTTTTGATCTTTCGGGCTTTTCGCCCGGCCTGATAAAGAGCGTTATGTACGCAATTAACCCCAAAGATGCAAAAAGCGTTGCGCCATATCCGAAGTGCCCCGACAACACTCAGAGGGATGGACAAATTCTGCCGGACAAGGCGCTTTTCGTGACCGATCAATCAACCGACAAAGATGGCAAAATCGACTGTTCGATATATCTGCTCCGCCTGCGGGGCGGTTTCGCTGAAGTACCAGGGGCGCTGCTTCGAGTGCCAGAGCTGGGGCACGCTGGTTGAAACGCATGACCAGGCGGCGGAGAGCAAAACCCGCAAGAAAGCGCCGTCCGGCGCGATGCCGGAGGTGCAGAACCTCGACGATGCCGCGCCCGCGAATTTTCACCGCACGCTGACCGGCATCGGCGAACTCGACCGCGTGCTCGGCGGCGGCCTGATGGAGGCATCGGCGATCCTCGTGGGCGGCGAGCCGGGCATCGGCAAATCGACGCTCATGATCCAGCTCGCCCCGCGCCTTGCCGATAAAAAAGTGCTCTACGTGGCGGGCGAGGAGTCGCCGAACCAGATTCGCGAACGCGCCCGGCGGCTCTCGATCAAAGCGCCAAACCTGCGGCTTGTCTCCGAAGTGGCGCTCGAACGCATCCTCGATGCCATCTCGAACGAGCAGCCTGACATGGTGATTGTCGATTCGATTCAGACCGTCTATTCGACCGATTATCAAAGCTCGGCGGGCACCATCACGCAGATCCGCGAGTGCGCCGCCTCGCTCATCCGCGCGGCCAAGGAGCAGAACTTCATTTTGCTCATCATCGGCCACATCACCAAGGAGGGCTCGCTGGCCGGGCCGAAAGCGCTCGAACACATGGTGGACACTGTGTTGCAGTTCGAGGGCGAGGGCTACCAGCGCTACCGCATCATCCGCTCGGTCAAGAACCGCTTCGGCCCAACCAACGAAATCGGCGTGTTCAGGATGGAGGAGAGCGGCCTCGAAGAGGTGTCGAATCCGTCGGAATTCTTCATCTCCGACCGCCGCTCGGACGTGCCCGGCACGGCGGTGCTGGCGGGCATCGAAGGGTCGCGGGCGCTGCTCGTGGAGGTGCAGGCGCTCGTGTCGCGCACCGGCTACTCGATGCCGCAGCGCATCAGCACCGGCTTCGACCTCAAGCGCATCGCCATCATCCTCGCCGTGCTCGAAAAGCGGTTGCAATTCCAGACCGCCGGGCAGGATGTGTTCGTCAAGATCGCCGGTGGCTTGCGCCTCGTCGAACCGGCGGCGGACCTCGCCGTGGCCGCGGCCATCGCCTCTGGCTTGCAGGACAAGCCGTGCAACCCGGCGGCGGCCTGCTGCGGCGAAATTGGCCTCGCGGGCGAACTCCGCGCCATCAGCGACGGCGAGCGCCGCATCCGCGAAGCGGTGCACCTCGGCTTCAAGTCGATCATTTTGCCCGAATCCAACACCCGCGAGCTGAAGCCATCG
>CAIUQW010000235.1 GCA_903901395.1 uncultured Chlorobiales bacterium
AGCACGTCGGCATCGCTGTGGCCGAGCAGGCCGACCGGCGAGGGAATGTCAACCCCGCCGATAATGAGCTTTCTGCCTTCCACGAACTGGTGAACGTCTATGCCGATTCCTATGCGCATGTGTGGTGTGGTGTTAGGGTGAAAAAGAATTAAAAGAGATCGGTCGGATCCGTCCGATCTGACTGATCCGACCGATCGAGGGCAGGCGCAAGGCCTGCCCCTACACGATCAAACTGCCAACATACTCGCTGAACTTTGGCGCTTCGGGCGCGGCGAAGAACTCTTCAATCGCCACGGCGATTTTTTCGCTGATGTCTGGGTAGACGAAGTTCATCGTGCCGATCTGAATCGCGCTGGCTCCGACGAGCAGGAACTCCATCGCGTCCGAGAACGAGGCGATGCCGCCCATGCCGACCACCGGGATTTTCACTGCGCGCGAGACCTCCCACACCTTGGCGAGCGCTATCGGCTTGATCGCCGGGCCGGAGAGGCCGCCCGTCACGTTCTTCAGCAACGGTTTGCGGGTGCGGTAGTCCACCGCCATGCCGACCACCGTGTTGATGAGCGACACCGAGTCCGCGCCAGCCTCCTCGGCGGCGAGCGCGATCGTGCTGATCGAGGTGACGTTTGGCGTGAGCTTGACCATCAGGTGCCTCTCCGTCAGCTTGCGCAGGGTCGAAACGATCTCTCGCGTCGCGTCGGGGCTGACGCCCATGATCATGCACTCCCCTTTGACGTTCGGGCATGAGAGGTTCAGCTCGTAAGCCGCGATCCCCTCGACCTTGTCGAGCCGCTCCACCACCTGGCAGTAGTCGTCAATTGACCTTCCGGCGATGTTGACGATCACCCGCGTGTCGAGCGTCTGCAAAAACGGCACTTTGTCCGAAACGAACTTGTCGAGTCCGACGTTGGCCAGGCCGATGGCGTTGATCATGCCGCACGCGGTCTCGGCGATGCGCTGCGGCGGATTGCCCGTCCGAGGCTCCGGAGAAATCGCCTTGGTGACGATGCCGCCGATTTTCGAAAGGTCGCACAGTTGCGACAGCTCCTCGCCGTACGAGACGGTGCCGGAGGCGAGCATGACCGGCGAGCGCAAATCCAGCCCCCTGCCGAGTCTCACGGCGGCAGGGGAGTCAATGTTCGTTGTAGTCGATGATGAATTCATGATGCTGTTTCGATTGCTCAGGGGCGCGGCTCCTGGAGGTAGTAGCGCATGGTGTACTCCCTCACCATGCGGTCGGTGTTGTAGACCGGAGCGATGGTGGCGATGGCGTTGCGGATGTTCTTCAGCCACCTGACGGGCAGGTTGTGCTCGTTGCGCTCGTAGAAGGTCGGGATGATCTGGTGTTCGAGCACCTCGTAGAGCTTGTTCGCGTCGAAGCGGTACTGCTCGTCGTAGTTGCCGTACTCTTCGCCGTGGCCAATCGACCAGCCGTTGGTGCCGTTGTACGCCTCGCACCACCAGCCGTCGATGATGCTGAGGTTCAGGCCGCCATGCAGCACGGTCTTCTGGCCCGAGGTGCCGCTCGCCTCCATCGGCCTGACCGGATTGTTGAGCCACACATCCACGCCCGAGACGAGCCGCTTGGCCACGCCGATATTGTAGTTTTCGAGGAAGATCACCTTGCCGAGGAACTCCGGACGGCGCGAGTGTTCGACGATCTGGCGGATATACTCCTTTCCGGCGTCGTCATGCGGATGCGCCTTGCCTGCGAAGATGATCTGCACCGGCATGTTCGGGTGGTTGACGATGGCGTTGAGCCGGTCCATATCCTGGAAGACCAGCGGCGCGCGCTTGTAGGTGGCGAAACGGCGGGCGAAGCCGATGGTCAGCACATCAGGCGAGAGCGAGCTTTTGGCTGATCTCGAAGAGTCCGCCGGTTTGAAAGGCGTGGTGTACTGGTGCTGGTGATAGAGCTGGTTCGACAGGTAGCGCGAGATGTAGTCCATCAGATTGCGCTTCAGGTGGTAGCGCAGGCACCACAGATCGCTGTCGGAAACCTTCGCCAGTACCGCATCGACCGACTCCCTCGACGAGAAGAGCTCTCCGAGGTCTCCGGCATGTTGCTTCCAGAAGCGCTCGGTGAAGCCGCTGCTCCAGCTTCTGGTATGGATACCGTTGGTCACATGACCAATCGGCACCTCTTTCGGATCGTTCGTCGAGTAGAGATGTTTCCACATATCGCGCGAAACCTCGCCGTGCAGCTTCGAGACGCCATTGGCGCAGCGGGAGAGCCTCAGGGAAAGCACGGTCATGGTGAACAGGCCCGAGGTGTCAGCCGGATTTTCGCTTCCAAGCCGCATGACCTCCTCGAACTCCATGCCGGAAAGGGTCAGGTACTTGGAGAAGGTGTAGGCCATCATGTCCCTCGAAAAGCGGTCGTGGCCAGCGGGCACGGGGGTGTGCGTGGTGAAGACGCACTGCTCCTTGACTTTCGACTTCGCCTCTTCGAACGAGCATCCCCCGGCGATCTCTTCCGACAGCAGTTCGAGCGTGAGGAAGGCCGAGTGACCTTCGTTCATGTGATAGACGGCTGGATTGAGCTTCAGCGCCTTCAGGAGCTTCACACCACCGATGCCGAGCAGAATCTCCTGGTTGATGCGCATGTTCTGGTCGCCGCCATAGACTCGCGAGCAGATGTCCCGGTAGTGCATTTCGTTGGCCGGGATGTTGGTGTCGAGCAGATAGAGCGTGGCGCGTCCGACCTTCAGGCTCCACGCCTGGGCAAAAACGGTGCTCTGCGCGATGATGACTTCGATGATCAGATCCTTTCCGTCCGCCGTAGTGACCTTTTCGATGGGCAGGCTCTCGGGATATTGCAGCGGATAATCCTCGATCTGCCAGCCGTCGTGGTTGAGGTACTGGCGGAAGTAACCCTCCTTGTAGAACAGGGAGATGCCGATGAAATTGAGGCCGAGGTCGCTTGCCGACTTGATGTGGTCGCCCGAAAGGATGCCGAGGCCGCCCGAGTAGATGCGCAGGCTCTCATGAACGCCGAACTCGGCGCTGAAGTAGGCGACAGGATTGGCGACAAGCTGCGGCGCATGCCCGGCGGCCCAGGTATTTTTCTCGGTCATGTAGTCGTTGAAACGCCGGTTGACCTCCTCGATTTTTTTGCCCATCTCACAGGAGCAGCGGGCTTCGAGTTCATCGGCTGAAATGTGGCGGAGCAGCTCGACCGGGTTGTGGTTGACCCGTTCCCACAGGAGTGGCGAGAGGTTTTTGAAAAGGGATTTAGCTTCAGTATCCCAGGACCACCAGAGGTTCCGGGAAAGTTTTTTGACGGCGGAGATGTTTTTCGACATGTTGGATTTGTGGATTTTGCTTCGTACTCCGGGTGGCGCAGGTTAAGAAAACGCAGTATCTTACGCAATGCGACCCTGAAGATGATGCGGGTATAAGCAGGGGAATTCGGGATTCACAGCGGCTCCGATCCTGCCAGTTTCACTCTTTGCTTGCTAAATTTAAATCTTTCAATCCGTAAATCCACATTGCAACGGTGCCCTTTGAGAAGAAAGTAACCATCGCCCATCTTTCCGATCTGCATTTCGCGAGCCGGAACGATCGTTACCTGACGGAAAAACTTGACGTTATGCTCGCCGAGTTCGTCCGCCGCGGCTACGATCACCTCGTAATGACCGGCGACCTGATCGATACGGCCACTCCGGCGCACTGGACGATCATCCGGGATGCACTGTCGCGGCACGGGCTGTTCGACTGGACGAAAACCACGGTGATACCGGGCAATCACGACCTGATCGATCTCGAAGAAGAGAT
>CAIUQW010000236.1 GCA_903901395.1 uncultured Chlorobiales bacterium
CAATATCGCCGGGCAGCGCAGCGGGGAGCGGCAGGTTCATCAGTTTGCAGAAGCGTTCGATTCTGTAGCGCCAGTCGTGGTGCAGGATCGTTTGCGTGATGTTGATGCGCCGCTGCTCCTCCAGCTCGCCGTTTCGCGAGAGCATGTCCACCAGCTCGACTGCGGCGGTGGCGGGGTCGTCGGAAAGCTCGGTCGTCGCGCCGGGCCAGAAGAGCATCTCGTCGGCCATCCGTGACACGGGCCGCTTTCCGGCAACGATGCACCCCGAGAGCAGCGATTCAAGCCATCGGCTCGTCACCATCATCGAGCGGGGGCGGTTGCCCTCCGGCTCCACGTAGAGATGAAACGCGAGCGAGATTCGGGTGCGGTGCAGCAGCTTGAACAGCATTCCGCGTTCGAGGCGAATATTCGGGCCGGTGAGATTGCCAAGCGGCGAGTGAAGGTAGAGATACGGCGATTGCATCGGGTGAAAGCGCTCCACGAAACTCGCGTGATAGCTCGATGGCATCCGTCCGAAACCGGTAATGTCGATCTCGCGCTCCATCCGCCTGCGCGGCGCCCAGCTCAAGGCGTCCGTCCCCTGATAGAGCTGATGAACCGCTATGCCGAACTGCTCTTTCGGAAAATTCACATCTTCGTGCGCGGTGACGGTGATGGCATCGAACTGCGCCGTCTCTTTGCCGTACCCCGCATGGAAGTATGAGTCGGTGACGAAACCGTAGATTTTACCAAATTTTTTACGGCAGTCGGCGATGGCCTCGATCATGCCGAGGTCGCCCGGATTCCTGGCGATGACGATCAGCACGTCGCCACCGTTCGTCTGCAACGGCTCGTAGCTGATGCTGTCGGGGCGAATCAGGCGTTTCGGCCACTCGGCGGCGCGGGTTTTTGGCGAAAGGATTTCAGCATCGAAATAGTGAGCGAAAAGCTCCGCCAACTCGTCTATGGCCAGCCAGCCGACATGCGGCGAGGCGAGACCTGCATAAAGTATAGAGGTTTTCATGGCTGTCAATGAGCTGTCGTAATGAAATGAGCGGTTAGCCGCGTCGATGACTGGCGATGGTTGACCAGATTTACCGTTAACGTTGCTGTTTACTCTTCGCTTCGGGGGTCGCGGGTGTACCCCGTTCATAGTGCAGCTTGAGGCGAAGCACGAATCCGGCGGCGATACCGGCAAGAACTCCGGCGTTGTTGGCGAGAGCGTTGATGGCGTTGAAGTTCTCCTCGGTAACCATCATATGGAGGGTTTCAAGCAGATAACCGAGTGGAGCCATCGAAATGGCGAGCAGAAAGGTGGTTTTCCGGTTTCTGAAACAGATCATCGGAATGAAGGCCAGAACCACAAAGATCGCCAGATGGACAGCGGTGTCGATCATCAGAAAACCGTACCGGAACTCAGGTCTTGGCACGAACGCTCCCGCCACCGCCAATGCGAGCGCTCCGATCCAGTACGTCGTGAGTCTGGGAAGCGCGCCGGGTTCGGGCAATGAGTGTTCTTCTGTAGGGGATTTCATGCCGTGACGGTTCTCAACTGATAAAGCGTGACGAACCCTGGAAAGAGGGCGAGGGCAGGAATCGGGTTTTCGGCATGACCAGTCGAGGTTCATCTATCGACTCGGCCCCCGCGTTCACGCTGAATGCGGCTTCGCCCTTGAGCAACATGCTGACGATGCCGCCGCCGAAGACCATATAGACCGGGTTGATCATGGCGTTCAGCAGGCTGTCGATCATGTAAATCGCCAGAAAAACGGC
>CAIUQW010000237.1 GCA_903901395.1 uncultured Chlorobiales bacterium
ATCGAACTGCACGGCCTCGACATGCACATCGGCTCGCAGATTTTCGATCCAGAATATTACGTCGCCGCCACGCAGAAGCTGCTCGAAGTGCTCGAATCGGCGAGGCACCTCGGCTTCGACA
Source organism: uncultured Chlorobiales bacterium (assembly GCA_903901395.1). Lineage (GTDB taxonomy): Bacteria > Bacteroidota > Chlorobiia > Chlorobiales > Chlorobiaceae > Chlorobaculum. Next base: position 122 of record CAIUQW010000237.1, read on the forward strand.
TCAAATGGCTCGATCTCGGCGGCGGCTTCCCGGCAACTTACGATCCGCAGAAACCCGCCACGCCGGTCACGAAATTTGCCGAAAAGCTCGTGCCGATGCTCGCGGACAAAGGCGTGACGGTCATTTTCGAACCGGGCCGGTTTATCGCGGCCAACGCCTCGGTCATTGTCACCAAAATTCTGTACCGCAAGAGAAACCAGATTGGCAAGGAGTTTTTCATTGTCGATGCGGGCATGACCGAGCTGATCCGCCCGGCGCTCTACCAGTCGCACCACGAAGTGCTCTCAGTCAAACAGCATGACAAGAGCGTTGTGGCGGATGTGGTTGGTCCGATCTGCGAATCGAGCGATTTCTTCGCTCGCCACCGCACGATCGAGGACGCCGCCGAAGGCGAGCTGCTCGCGGTGCTCTCCTCCGGCGCATACGGCGCGGTAATGAGCAGCAACTACAACGGTCGCCTCCGCCCCGCCGAAGTGATGGTCGATGGCGACGAAGTCACCCTGACCCGCCGCCGCGAAACCTACGAGCAACTCATTCAGAACGAGCTGTAAATAAGCATGGACTGAGTGGACGTGATGGACTAAAATGTTCCGCGTCCGCTCTGTCCACATCGTCCACTGCGTCCACCAAGTCCACAGGAGCATCGCTCATGCCACGCCAAACAAGATCGCGCAAGATTCTGCTTCTCTTGTTTGGCATTCTGCTCGCGTTGGCTGGCGCACTTCTGATCCCCTGGAACCTTCCGAAACTCGCATCGCATCCGCATCCGGCGGGCAGTTACGAAGAGGCGCTTCGCCGGATCGACGATCTTCGAAAAAAGGAGAACGCCGCTGCCATGAAGCCATGTTGCAGGCTTCAGTTCATGACTCACGGGCGGAAAACGGCTCGAACGATCATTCTCGTGCACGGTTACACCAACTGTCCGCAACAGTTCCATGAGCTTGGCAGGCGATTTTTCGAGCGCGGCGACAACGTCCTGATTGCGCCGCTGCCCTATCACGGGCTTGCCGACCGCATGAACAACGAGCAGGCGAAGCTCACCGCCGAGGAGATGGCCGCCTATACCGAAGAGGTGGTCGATATTGCCGACGGGCTGGGAGAGAGGGTGGTGATGATGGGCCTTTCGGCGGGCGGAGTGATGACCGCGTGGGCCGCACAGCATCGCCACGACCTCGATTGCGCCGTGATCATCGCCCCGACACTTGGTTTCAAACCGGTGCCAGCGCCGTTGACCGCGCCGCTTATGAACGTGATTCTGACGCTGCCGGACGGCTGGTCGTGGTGGAATGATGAATTGAAAGAAAAGGTGCCGCCGCCGTACGGTTATCCCCGTTGCTCGAAACACGCACTTGCTGAAATTCTGCGCCTTGGCATCGTCGTTGAAGAGGCCGCCCGCCAGCGCCCACCCGCCGCCGGAAAGATCGTCACGGTATTCAATCCCAACGACGAAGCGATCAACGACGAGCGAACGCTCCAGCTCGTCGATCTCTGGAAATCCCACGGCGCAAACATCGATTCCTACACCTTCAACGCCTCCCTGAAGATCGGCCACGACATCATCGACCCCAACCAGCCCGACCAGAAGATCGATATTGTCTATCCCAAACTCATCGAGCTGTGCGAGGAGTAGGGGAGCTGTGTTTGGGAGGTTATGTGAATAAAGCAACATCTTGCGTTCTTCTCTCCTTCTTTTCTGCTTCCCCGCGTGCATTATTCAGCTCAAGAGTTTTAATTTCCGGAAATTATCAATCCGAACATAACGTGCGTTTTCTATGATTGTTACCATTAATCCCGCTACCGGCGAGAGGATC
>CAIUQW010000238.1 GCA_903901395.1 uncultured Chlorobiales bacterium
TATGACGATTATGGACGAACCATGAAGAACTCAAACAACAATCTCGCCGCCGCGCTTGCCATCGGCATCGGGGTGCTTGCCGCAGGAATTCCGGTAAACGCTTCGGCGGCTGTGGACGGTAAAGCCGTCTTCGACAAAAATTGCAGCGTCTGCCACTCGGTCGCGCCGCCACCCAAAACCGCCCCGCCCATTCTGCCCATTTCAGCCCGCTACCATCAACGATTTTCATCGCGCGCCGAAGGCATCAAGCGGATGGCCGAATTCATCAAATCGCCCTCGAGAGAGAAAGTGCTTGCCGATCCGCAGGCGATCACCCGCTTCGGCCTCATGCCACCAGTGCCGCTCAGTGCTGCGGAGCTGAACGCCGTCGCCGCATGGGTGTGGGATCAGAACAGCAGTAAAACCTGGGGTCCCGGCATGGGACAAGGTCGAGGCGCAGGACAGGGTAACTGCAATCAGAAATAATCGTTACAGCCGAAATCCGCTCATAAAAAAAGCAGCAGGGGCGTCCCTGCTGCTTTTTCCCGTTTAAACGGCCTCGTATGAGTGGTGAGGAGTACCCTTGGGCAGACTCGAACTGCCGGCCAACAGTTTAGGAAACTGCTGCTCTATCCACTGAGCTACAAGGGTATGCTTGCTCTGGCCGGAAATGTACAAACTAATTTCTGAGAAAGCAAGCTGAAAGCAGGCGCTTAACGCGCAAGCGCGTGCATTGTGGACAAAGTGGACGCTATGGACGAAGTTGACAAGAAAGAGCCTGAAAACGCATGTACATTTCCAAACTCCCCTAATTATCAATTATCAACTGTCAACTATCAACTGCCTTTACTTTCTGCCGAACATGCGATCCAGCTCGTCGAGCGAAAGCCTTATGATCACCGGGCGTCCGTGCGGGCAGACGTAAGGCATCCGGGTGGCGAAGAGGCGGTCGATGAGCATTCGCATCTCTTCGACGCCGAGCTTCTGGCCAGTCATGATGGCGTTGCGGCATGAGTACGATTTGGCGAGGTTGTCGCGTTTTTCGAGCTTCAGCTTCGAGGCGTTCTCCTGATACTCGGCGATCATATCCTGCAAGATCGTGGCTTCCGAGCCGTCACGCACGTCGGGCGGAACCCCTTCGATCATGACGCTCATGCCACCGAATGGCCGTATGTTGAAGCCGAGCCGGTACAGCTCGTCGCTGATCTCCTCGAACACCTCGTACTGCCAGGGCTTGAGGTCGATCTTCTGCGGAAAAAGCAGCTGCTGCGAGTTCGGCGCGGCCTCGTTCATCACATCGACGGCGCGTTCGTAGAGCACCCGCTCGTGCGCCACATGCTGGTCGATGATCATTATGCCCGTTTTGATCTGGCAGATGATGTACTTGTTGTGCAGCTGCCAGATTTTCGGTTCCTTGTCCGGCATAACCGGATTCTGCTCGTCGGCGATGGAGGGCTGATCCGCCGCCGGAGTCAGCAGCGACTCCTGCACCATCGAGGCCGGGATATTCTCGACGGATGCTGGCGACACCTGCGTGGACTCGAAAAGCGGCGGCGTAACGGATGTTGCCGCGCTGAACGCTCCCTGCCGGTAGTTTTTGTAGAGATCGCCCGTCGTGGAGGCTTTCCCTGAAAAAGTCGAGTACGAGAGCTTCCGAGAGGGCGCTTCGGGCAACCCGGCCTCGCGGGAGGAATCGGGCGCGGACGGAGAGGCGACCGACGCTTCGGGCGAAAAATCGTGCAGCTGCACAGCACGCTTGACCACCGGATAGACCATGCTGCGGACGCTTTTTTCATCCTCGAAGCGCACTTCGAGCTTGGCCGGATGAACGTTCACATCGACCAGCGCGGGATCGAGTCCGAGAAAGAGCAGCGCGAATGGAGACTGCCGCTCTTCGAGCAGTTCTCCGTAGGCCTGCTGGACGGCCTGCACGAGCATCCGGTTCTGGATGAGGCGGCGGTTGATGAAAAAGTACTGATCATACTTCTGGCGCACCATCATGCCCGGCTTGCCGAGATAGCCTCCGATGGTCATGTAGTCGTTCTCCTCGATCACTTCGATCAGGCTTTCGCCGAATCCCTCGCCGTAAAAGTGGCTCAGCCGTTCGCGCACGTCAGGCGTGCGGAAGTTAAACAGCTCCTCGTCGTCGTTGATCATGCGCCACTCGATCTCGGGATAGGAGAGCACGAACGCCTTGACCGCCTCGTGGATGTGCTTGAACTCGGTGGCGTTCGATTTAAGGAACTTGCGACGGGCGGGCACGTTGAAGAAGAGATTACGGACAGCGATGGAAGTGCCGGTTTCGCACTGCGCGGGTTGCGGAGTTTCGACGACTCCCCCATCGCTTTTGAGCAGCGTGCCAAAGGAAGCGCCCTCCTTGCGGCTCTTCAGCTCGAAGTGCGAAACCGACGAGATACTCGCCAGCGCTTCGCCCCGGAAGCCGAGCGTTCTGAGCGATTCAAGATCGTCAACGCCTGAAATCTTGCTGGTGGCGAAGCGCTCCACGCTGAGCAGCACGTCGTCACTCTCCATACCGCAACCGTTGTCGATGATCTGGATGAGCTGGCGACCGGCATCCTTGATGATGACGGTGATGCGGCTCGCGCCGGAGTCGATGGAGTTTTCGATCAGCTCCTTGACCGCCGAGGCCGGGCGCTGCACCACCTCGCCAGCGGAAATCTTGTTGGCAACGATATCAGGAAGTCTTGCAATGGAAGCCATAAAATGAACACGCGATTTTCATTGGATGCTCTCTCGCCCGGTCTGCTCCCGGCGCATATGGATCATCCGTCAAAGTTACACATTCCTGAAGAGCTTGAAAATATTCAGGACTCCATCTGTTTCAGCCGTTCAAGCAAACCTCGAAGCGCGGCTTCGCTGAATCGGAGCTTGTTCTGGTGGCGGTCGCCGTACATGGTGAGGCGGGTGGCCTCGACCTGCACCGTGCCGTCAGGCGACTTCGAGGCGACGCCGACGCAGACCGTGCCGACGGGCTTCACCGGCGTGCCTCCGCCCGGCCCCGCGATGCCGGTGGTGGCGACGGCGATCTCCGCGCCGCTCCGTTCGAGGCAGCCGCGAGCCATCTCCGAGGCGACCGGCTCGCTCACCGCGCCGTGTTGCTCGATGGTCGCCGGATCGACGCCGAGCAGCCGCACCTTGGCCTGGTTGCTGTAGGTAACCAGCCCTTCGAGAAAGCATCCCGATGAACCGGCCACATCGGTCAGGCGGCTTCCCACCAGCCCGCCGGTGCACGACTCGGCCACGGCGACGGTCAATCCCTTTTCAAGCAACGCTTTGACGATCACCTCTTCGAGCGTCACCTCCGAAGTCGCGTAGACGAAATGGCCCGCTTTCGAGACGATGGCCTCGACCACGCGGCGATTCTGTTCTTCGACCTCCTCGCGGCGGACGCCCGACGTGCTCACCATGAGGCTGACTCCGGTGGCGTGCGGCAGATAGGCGAGCGTCGTGCCGAGCGGAAGATTCTCCTCGACCTCCGCGATCATTTCGGCAAGCAGCGTTTCGCCGATGCCGAGGGTCATAACGGGAGTGTGGCGAATGAAAGCCCCGGAGAGCGGCGCGAAGAACGGAATCACCGTAAGCCGCATCATCGCCTCCATCTCGGCTGGCACGCCGGGCATCAGCACGAGGTGGCGACCGGCAAACTGCGGGCCGCACTCGATTATCATGCCGGGAGCGGTGCCTTTCGTGTTGGGAATGGTCACGGAACCCTCGATCACCATCGCCTGATCTTTCATCACCTCGGTCACGGAGCGGTTGCGACGGCGGAAGTAGTCGGCGATGCGCTCGAACGACGGCTCGTCGAGCACGAGGCCGCGCCCGAGCAGCTCCTGCACCGCGCCGCGCGTACGGTCGTCGTTGGTGGGGCCGAGGCCGCCGGTCATCAGCACGAGATCGGCATCCGCGAACGACGAGACGATGGAGTCGCGGATCGCCTGCGGATCGTCCGAGCAGGCGACGATGCGCGTGACCGGAATGCCGATGTCGCCCATCTCGCGTGCGATGAACGGCGCGGTGGTGTTGACCCGGTGCCCCTTGAGCAGCTCGTCGCCGATGGAAAGAATGATCGCCTTCATCTCTGCGCCTCAGACAAGGTAACTCGCGATGCGGA
>CAIUQW010000239.1 GCA_903901395.1 uncultured Chlorobiales bacterium
GCCCGAACCCGCGCCCGCAAGCACCATCACGGGGCCTTCGGTGGCAAGCACGGCCTCGCGCTGAACGTCGTTGAGTTCCCGGAGAAAATCTGTCAAAGCTGCTGAAAATAAAAGGTTAGCGGCCCGCGTCACCAGATGGAGTGCGCCAGGCCATCACAAAGCTCAGGAGAATTTCGCACATCCCCGCTCGAATTACAAATGCGGGGAGAGGAAAGATTTTGGGGGCCGGGCAGGCACGATGGAGCTGAGGGCTGGAGGTTGGTTAGCGCTTTTTCGCGGATTCGAGCTGTTGGGTTATGTCTTTAATATTCTTTTCTGCTATCTGAAGCTGACCTCGCGCTCCAATCCGCTCAAAGATATCGCGAGCTTGTTGATGCGATTTCAACGCCTCTTCCAGCTTTCCTTGCTGAGCGTACACATTACCGATGTTGCCAAAAGAGTTCGCCTGACCAAAAAGGTTGCCCATTTTCCGCTTTATTTCCAACGACTGCTGATGCGACCTCAGCGCCTCTTCCGGCTTCCCTTGCTGTAAGTAAACATTGCCGATGTTGCCAAGTTCGGTTGCCTGACCGACGAGATTGCTGATCTTTTGATTTATTTGCAGCGACTCCTGATGAAATCTCAGTGATTCTTCCAGTTTGCCCCGATCTGCGTAAACGAGACCGATGTTGCCGAGTTCATTTGCCTGACCGATCAGGTTTCCTATTCTTTGATTTATTTCCAGCGACTCCTGATGCGATATCAGCGCTTTTTCCATATCCCCTTGCTCAAAGTAAACAAGACCGATGTTGCCAAGTTCATTTGCCTGGAACAACAGATTGCCAATCTTTCGGTCTATTTCAAGTGCCTGCTGAAGCGATTGCAGCGCCTCTGCGAGGTTGCCTTCTTGTAAATACACAAGACCAATGTTGCCCAGATTGGCAGCCTGTCCAACAGGGTCGCCTATCTTCCGGCTAATTCCCAGCGACTGCTGAAAAAATTGCAGCGCAGCGTCCAGATTCCCTTGATTCAAGAACACATAGCCAATGTTGCAGAGGCCGGTTGCCTGGCCAAGCGCGTTGCCAAACTTCCTGTCAATTTCGAGCGACTGCTGATAAAATTTTATCGCCGCTTCCAGGTTGCCTTGATTTTCGTACAACATACCGATGCTGCCCAAATAAATACTTTCATACGTTGCGTCTCCTTTTTGTCGGGCTAATTGCAGTCCTTCAAGAAAAACTTTCTCAGCGTTTGAATAGTTTGAAACGAAATACCATGAAATCCCGGCATTCAGATATGCAGACATAGTTGGCAGCAAACTTATCAACTGCTGATAGTTTTGTGCCGCGACCTCATAAGAGCCAACTTTGAAATTCTTTTCAGCACTATCAAATAACTGCTTTGCTTTTGCCTTTTTCTCGGCAGCGATACTCTTCAGTTCTCTATCGAAACCAGATGCAATCGCTTTCTGAAAAATCTCTCCCTTAGGTCCTCTAACCGTTTCGAACCCTTCCTGAACATTCTTCGTCACATTGCCAACGTTACCGTTGACATTGGACGCCAGCACAATGGCAAGCGAGAGCACCACCGTCACTGTAAGGTGAATTCGCTTTCCCTCAAGCTTTCGCAGAACCGGAAATCGCTCACGCTGAACTTTGGTAAAACTCAGCCCAAGCAACAGTACCGCGATGACGGCCACGAAGGAAAACAGATACCCGAGTTCGATGAGAACGTTGTTCATGTGGTCAGTGGCTGATTGGGGTTGGTACAGACGTTCTATTATTTACACAATATCAGCAAAAACAATGATAAATCAGCGTTGCTTCTCGAAACAGCAACCAGCCGCCCTCCCTCATCAACCCAGTTTTTCAGTCTTCGACGCCATGATGAGGTCGTTCAGGTGGATGCCCCCAATAGCATGTGTCCACCAGGAGACGGTCACTTTGCCCCATTCGGTCAGGAGCGCCGGATGATGTCCCTCGGATTCGGCGAGCTGGCCAACCCTGACGGTGAAGTCGAGTGCATCCTTGAAATCCTTGAAAGTGAAAACCCTGACAAGCTTCGGGGTTCCGGAATCATCGACAACGTGCCACTCCGGGAGGTAGGAGAGTTGCCGCTGAAGCTCTTCCGGAGCCATCGGAGCCGCCGTCCCTTCACAGGGCACGCAATGCTTGTTTTCCAGTTGTGTCATAACGTGTTCTCTTATCTTGATTTCAATAGATCAGTACCTGCTCCGGCAGGAAGCGCCAGCGGAAAGCCGCAGAGCCTTTTCGCTATTTCAACCGCACGATGCGCCCCAGAGTTGCGCCCCGGCAATTTCAGTAAAAACCGAAAACCTCGTCAAAGCCCCGTATCTTTTTGTTTTTCCTTGCTCTATAAGCCTTCAGTATCCTGCATCGCCTGACAAGCGTCCAGACTCTCTCAAGAAGTGGAGACACTTATCCTGTGGTTTATGAAATCAATTCAACATTCTGGCCGGTAAACGTTTCAGAAAAGTGGAGTGAAATATCCTCGCAAAATAACATACAAACCTGAGGTCAGCGCTTTGCCGTAGCTGCCGTCAGAGATTACGGGTGTCGGGCATGGCACCGGCTTGTTATCGATGAAGCCGTTTTTCGACGGAAACAAACGTGTTGGCGCAGTTTAAGGCATCGGTTTCCTCACGCTGAACGGTTAGGATTTCGAATCATTGGACAACGATCTCGTAGAAATGGTTTACGGCACCGGCCGAAGCGAACTCGACAAAGCCGATGTCGCACTTTTTATGCGGTGATGGTGCCGGAGTACATGGCTGGTTTTCTTTCACGTTATTTTTTTATAAAGAAATTTTCTTGTACGCCGGGTCGTAAATTTTTTCCTTACCCCAAATCTCATCGAGATATGTTTGGTTTGCAAGAATCAATGCATATAACTTGAAATGATCACCGATGTTCAATTCGTTGATTTCTGGATTCAGAATAACTTTCGTCACAAACACCAATATATTGGATGTTGAATTTATTAATTCATAACAATTAAACGCTATAAGTCCGTTACCGCTCTCAACGAAAGCAGTACTTGTATATGTGAAGCCGTTATTCCCAAACCGGGTTCTTAGGTCGCTTAACGTTGTTTTTCCAAAAACGAAGCCATTGAAATGGGTTTTTGTTGACTTTTTTTCTTCTAACCAGTCGTATTCAATATATACAACCTTTCCGTGTTGTACAGTGATTGAAATCTCATTCCCGTCTTTGGTTTTATATTTCCTTATTTGCGTATCCCCATTCTTTTCATGGTTAATAAGGGATAGGGTCAGTTTTTTCAACTTCGATGTATTATCTCCTATTTTTACTCCTTAAATGCTGGTTTCAGCGAACCCTTTTACTGAAAAAAGAAGGAATAAAAAAAAGAAAACGATGCGTTTCATATTCTCTCCCAAGAAACAGCATTAATTAGATTGATCCGTATAAGAAGCGGATTGTTGATTTTTAGTCCATATAAAACATAAACAGTAAGTATTGAAAAAAATTGCGCAACGCTCATCATTTCAAGATATAGCCACATTGTCTTCTCAACTGTTCAGGCTTTTGGTTTAAGCAGCTCATCAACCGTTAACTTTATATCTTTTGCAATTTGCCGAAGCAATATTGGCGATATGTCACGACCGACATGACATGGAACCGTGGTACAGCGGCCATCCGGGTGACGAAACTGCTTGTGCGAGCCACGTTGCCGAACTTCGAAAAATCCAAGCGCCTCAAGCAATGCAATAACCTCACGAGGTTTGAGAACAGGCAACTGTCCCATGTTTTCACGCCACGATGACGTTCTGAGTGCCGATAAATTCAGATTCTAACTTTGGGTCGCCATCCTCAAGCAACATCTCAACGACTTCCCGAAGATTTTTATTTAACTCATCCAGAGTTTCAGCTTGAGTATGCGCTCCCTGAAATCCAGGGATGAAGCCTATATACAAGCCAGTATCAGGACAACGTTCAACAATTGCCGTATAGCTTTTCATAAAAATAGTTCCTTGTGATAATTACATATGGTTTCAGTATAACTCCCCTTGCTTCGTTTTCAGACGATGGAGCGGATTCGGGCAGAGCCACAACTTCCGTTCTTACCGCACTCAATCGCGACACCAATACATCTGGCCAATTTTCCCCTGAATCAATGTAGTATTTCGTCATAAAATCCCCATGTGGTTCCGTCAATCTGACACCACAGCCCCCAGTTTTTTTTCGGATTGCCGAGTCGGCCCCTCCCCCCCCCCCAACAAAATCCCTCGCCTTCAGCTTTTTCGGGATTATCTTTTATCTTGGCGTCGGTAAGCGTGAACGAAGTGAAACAGTGTTATGGTGAATATGGACGAAACGACAGCGATGGAATCAGTCTCCCTCCTTCGGAAACTGGAGTTCGATAAGGTGGCGCGTCATGCGGCGGGGTTCTGCATTTCGGAGATGGGGAGCGATCTGGTTATGGAGATGGGGCTTCCTGAGGAGTGCGAGCGGGAGTTGGCGCGGGTGCTCGAACTCAAGGATTTTCTGCTCGAAGGGCAGCCACTGCCTTTTTCGCGCTTGCCCGATACGCGCCATCTGCTCGACAAGCTCGACGTGCTCGACAGCTGGCTCGATGCCGCTGAGCTGCTCGACATCTTCTACCTGCTGCAAAGCGCCGTGCAGTTGCGTAAGTTCATGTTCACCAGCCGCGAGCGCTTCGCGGAGCTGAACGAATTCACCATTCGCATCTGGCTCGAAAAAAGCATCCAGTACTCGATTTCGCAGGCTATCGACGAGCGGGCCGTGGTGCGCGATACGGCGAGCGACGCCCTTTACGAAATCCGCAAAAGCCTCGGCGAGGCGCGTGACGGATTGCGCCGGAAGATGGAGCGCATCCTGCGGCGCTGCCAGGCGGAGGGGTGGCTGATGGAGGATACCGTGGCGCTGAAAAACGGACGGCAGGTGCTGGCGCTCAGGGTCGAGAACAAGCACAAGCTGCACGGCTACATTCAGGACTACTCGCAGACCGGCCAGACGGTGTTCGTCGAACCCGCCGAAACGCTCGAAATCAGCAACCGGATCCAGGAACTCGAAATCGCCGAGCGGCGCGAGATCGAGCGCATCCTGAAGGCGCTCTCCAGCGGCGTTCGTCAGGAGCTTGAAAACGTGCGCCACAACGAGCGGATCATGGCCACCTTCGACTCGCTCTACGCGCGGGCGCGGCTCGCCGTCGAGACCGCCTCCACGCTGCCGCAGATTTCGATGGGGCGGCGGCTGAAGATCGTCAAAGGCTATCATCCGTGGCTCTTCATTTCGCACGGTTTCTCGAAGGAGAAGGTCTTTCCGCTCGACCTGGAGCTTGGCGAGGAGGAGCACGCGCTGGTCATCTCTGGGCCGAACGCGGGCGGCAAGTCGGTGGCGATGAAGACCGCCGGGTTGCTCGTCTGCATGTTGCGCCACGGCTATCTCGCGCCGTGCAGCGAGAGTTCGGTTTTTCCGCTCTTCAACGGCATCTTCATCGAAATCGGCGACGAGCAGTCGATCGAGAACGATCTCTCGACCTTCAGCTCGCACCTCTCGGCGATCCGCGCGATTCTCGACCGCGCCGAGCCGGACAGCCTCGTGCTGATCGACGAGCTGTGCTCCGGCACCGAC
>CAIUQW010000240.1 GCA_903901395.1 uncultured Chlorobiales bacterium
GAGTAGATGTAGGCGTTCAGGGCGAGAATCACGACCGAGAAGATGAGCAGGCCGATGCGCTTCGAGCTGTAATCGTTATTGGAAGTCATGACATCCTTGCGGAAGAAGATGACACCAATGAGTATCGCGATGGCCCAGTAAGCGTAAATCTGTAGAGGCGCCGGTATGTTATGCATGGGATTCAGATTTTTGGTTCAGGAAACTGGTTCGACCGGCTCGAAAACGTCGGCGTGGTAAGAACTTCGTACGAACGGGCCTGACTGGACGTGCCGGAATCCGGCGCTGAGCGCGATTTCGCGGTAGCGCTCGAACTCTTCGGGCGTGACGTAGCGCTCGACCGGCAGATGCGCGGCGGTTGGTTGCAGGTACTGGCCGATGGTCACCATGTCGCAGCCGTTACGGCGCAGGTCGTGCAGCGCCGCTTCGACCTCATCCGGCGTTTCGCCCATGCCGACCATCATGCCGGACTTGGTGGCGAGCCGGAACTTCCGCTTCGCTCGCTCGATGATCGACAGCGACAGCTCGTACGATGCCTGCGGGCGCACCTTCGAGTAGAGCGACGGTACGGTTTCAATGTTGTGATTCAGCACCTCCGGCGCTTCCGTCATAACCATATCCAGCGCGTTTTCGTTACCGCTGAAGTCGGGAATGAGGCATTCGAGGCTGACGGCGGGATTTTCGGAACGGATTGCGCGGATCGTCTCGACCCAGTGCGTCCCTCCGCCGTCCGCAAGATCATCGCGATTGACGCTGGTCAAGACGGCGTGACGCAGCTTCATCGTTTTGACCGCCTCAGCGATCTTGGCCGGTTCCGCCGGATCGGGCAGCGCCGGATGTTGACCCGTGGCGACCGCGCAGAAGCGGCAGGCTCGCGTGCAGACATTGCCGAGAAGCAGAAAGGTCGCCGTGCCTTTCGACCAGCACTCGTGCAGATTCGGACACATCGCCGACCGGCAGACCGTATGCAGGCTGTGCTTGTTGAGCAGCTGCCGGGTAGTTGCGAACGACGAGCCGGAGGCGAGCTTGATCTTGAGCCAGTCGGGTTTCTTTCCAGGGCCGGAGTTCATGCGGCGGTAACTTCTCTGCTGAGTTTGAAAAAGATTTCATGAATATAGCCATTCCTGACAATTCCGGTAGCTGTTCCCGTCGCCGAATGGACAAAGCTGTCATAGTGGACAGAGAAACCGGAAAACGCTACATTGTATCGAAAAGGACTGTTCCGTTCAACCGCTTTTTATTACCGATGATGAAAAGGCTTTTTTCATGTGTTTCCGTTTTCGCTTGCCTGGCTCTTTTACCTTTCGCGTCTGGTTTTGCTGCCGACCCTGCTGTTCTTTCTGTTCCAGTTGTCCAGCCGCCATCCGGCCCGCAAGGTTTTGCGCTATACCATTTCGAAAAGCACTCGGAAATTAACGGTGAAACGCGCCTCTCGTGCGACTACCCCGTTTTCGATGCTTCTCCGGCGGGCGATCTCATCAACAAAACCACACTGAACGCCATTGTCGGCGTCATTCCAGCGCCGGAATCAGCGCCAGCGCGCCTGACGCTCGAAGATGCCACAACGCTGTATCTCGGTGAATACGAAAAAGTTCGCACCAGCAATAAAGCATATATTTACACATGGGAAGCGATGATTACCGGAGAAGTGTTGCTCGATCGGCAAACCCTTGTGACTGTTTCGATTGACTCTTACGTATTCACCGGCGGCGCGCACGGGATGACGAAAACGCAACAACTGGTTTTCGATGCCGCCACGGGCAAACAGCTCGTTCTGGCGGACTTTTTTTCGCCAGGCTTTGAAAGTGCGCTCGACCAGCTGATCGAACGCCGATTCCGTCAAATGAAGGGATTGACGCCGACCGAAGTTCTGAATGGTCAAAAAGGCGGACTTTTCGAGAACGCCATTCACCACAACGAGAACTTCGCCGTGACCGGGTCCGGCATTCGCTTTGTATACAACCAGTATGAAATCGCCCCTTACGTCGTCGGTCAGATCATCATCGATCTTTCATTCGACGATTTGAAAAGAGTGCTCAAACCTTTGCCAGAATTCAAATAACCAACATCATGATACGTTCAAACCGTCGATATAGCGGGACACAAAGCGGACAATCACGTATTCTGTTTTCGACGATCCTGTCGATGACGCTGATCGCCGCAACTCCTGCTTCGTCTTTCGCTCGCGACTATGCTCAGGCGAAGGTTGAGAAACTCGAAGTGACATCGACCAACTATGCCGGGCAGCCGCTGACCTATCCCGTAACCGGAAAACCGGAAGTGACGGCGCTCGTGGTGCATCTTCCGCCGGGCAGCTCGACCGGCTGGCACAAACATCCCGTGCCGGTCTACGCCTATATGCTCGAAGGCGAACTGACGGTTCGAACGGAGAGCGGCGACGAGAAAAGGTTCGTGAAAGGGGAGCCGATCATCGAGGTGATGAATCTTCTGCATAACGGAACCAATACCGGCAGGAAAACGGCGAGCCTTGTCGTGTTCTACACTGGTGTCGAAGGCGTGCCGAACGTCATCAAGGCAGATAACCCGAACCCCTGACTCGAATGGACCGTCACCAGTAATAAAACTGCTGCATCCACTCCGAAGTAATATCCAACCAAGAAGGGGAGTGCTTCTCGTCGCGTAATACATTGCGTTCCTGATCTGTCGGAATCATGGAACCATTGTCGTCTTTACGCATAGAATAACGTATCGCCTGACGCTATGGGTTGTTCTTATATGCACCATCTGTATAGTGATGGTTGTATAGAAAGCATAAAATTCTTTATCGGTTTCCAGATTTATACAGTGAATGAATCCTGGCAAAAACCAGATTCGCTGTGCCCGGTTATCGTCGTCCGCTCGTACCTCTTCTCCATTATTGTCAAACGTTACCTGCACGTTCAGGCTTGAAGCGTCCTTCCGGCAGCCACTCTCGGTCGTTCACCTCCTTATACATCCTGACCAGCAACATCTGCTACTGATCGTTGGGTGCAAAAACCTTCCGTTGTCAAATATCTGGCATACCAAATCCTCGGGGTACCTGTACTGTCTTGTGATTCTGAACTGCCGGTCAAGGCGTGTCTGCTGTTATTTGCGGAAAACACATTTCAGCTGCACAAACAGGAATTATTCCTAAGATTGCAGAAATACATATCAATAATATATTATTATAAGTGTTAATAGTTTTTTTATATATAACCTTGAATGTATAAATAAAAAATACGTTCACAATCTTCTTGTGTATGAGGGAAAGTTTTTTTATTATTTTCATATTCATAGAAAGATAATAAATCGAAAACTTGAGTCGCGCTGTAGTTTAAAGGCTATACAGGTATTGTCAGGAGGATTTGGCAATATTTTAAAGCATAAAAAGAGTATCGAAACCAAAAAGTCATTAAAGCAAAGAGAGGCAATCATGAAAAAACTTACCGTATTGATAACAGCCCTTGCTGTAACGTGCTTTTCTGGCGGGAGGGCTTATGCGGCCGTTGGGGATGTGATTAACCTGCAGTTGGGATCGTCTTTTTCATTTTATGATCTCGGTGGGGCCATTGACAGTACTCCGGGACAAACCTGGAATCAGATAGTCTCTTCTGGTAGCAATTCCTTCGGTGAACTTCAGCTTTCCGGCGGTATGGGTAGCGGTGTAAGTCTCGATTATTACTACATGGATGGATCTTCTAATACGGTTACTACATCATTTACTGATCTTAATAATCAGCCATTGATGGTTGGTTTTCTCAGTAATGGTGATCTGTCTACCGGTACATTTCAGTTCTCAGGTTTGGCTGCTGGAAAGTATAAAATTTATGTGTATTCGCAAATCGATTCTGGTACCCCATCCACGTTGGATGTAACTCCTATAACATCGGTCAGCACATACAGCAAAATTTCATTTGCCAACGCCGGAAATTATACAGGGTTTACCAATGCAACAAATACAGGTTTTGGAAACTGGGCAGTGAAAACCGTTGACGTCGGTAATGCTATTGGACCGGACTATGGCAGCGCCAATCTCGTTTTGAATGTCTCAACTTTGAGTTCTATCAATGGTATCCAGATTCAGGCTGTCCCAGAACCAGGCAGTGTAGTGTTGCTTGGCCTTGGAGGCGTATTCATGCTTGGAATTATAAGACTGAGATCCAAAGATGAAGCTGAACTCAATGTCTGAATTTAAATAATGTATTTGTCAAGCAGAGTCTTCCCTGAATGTTAGAGAGGCACTGCTTGACATTGCAGGTATCCGACAGGGCATGTCAAAATTGAAAATTTTGCTGCTGACTTGATTCCCCCCCCCCCTGCCGAGCAAGCCACTATAAAAAATAGTGGCTGTGCCCTATTGTATACAAAAATATATCACTCATATTACACGACGCAGAGTAAGTCGGCTCTGTGTTTTTGCGTTATGATTTAATCGTAACGCTTTTTTTTTTATACAGATAATTGTTCGATTATTATGAATAAAATATCTTGCCTATATATATACATTATTTTTGCTCTACAAGATTTTTTTAACTAATATTTTGTTAGTAAGGGTGGAGATGTTTTTGGTCGCTCAATTTTATTCTTTTGTCAAGACAAAAGAAGCATATCCGTTCAATTCTTGCGGTAGTATGATAGTAAAGTGTTGTGATAAAAAAATTCAATAGGGGAAATTGAAGAGATGAAAAAAATAACTTTTTTGATAGCAGCGCTTATTGCAACGTGTTTTTCTGGTAATGAGGTGAGCGCAGCTACGGGAAAAATAATAGATATTCAAATGGGTACTGGTTCTGCCTATACGTATGGTGCCGCTATAGACCCAAATCCAAGCATGGCTACCCAGACTTGGAATCGATTTCAGGCTCCCGGCCAAAGAACGTATACTGCTCTCAAGTATTCTGACAATACGTTAAGTTCTGTTTCAGTTACTGAAAACATGCCCACAACAGGAAGTTGGGCAACGTATCCCGCTACGGCGTTTACAAATGCAAGAGACGTAAAGTTAATGGAAGGTGCACTTTCAACTGGCGTTACACAAACAGGTTCTTATAGTTTCAGTGGCTTAACTGCTGGAACGTATAATATGTATATATATTCGCAGGGAAAGTACAACGTCTCAAGTGGAGTACACCTGACTGCAACGACTACGGGACATAGTTATAGCGTTAACTTTTCAAATAATGGTGATCTAACTCAATTAACGCAAGCAAACCCTGGTGATAGTTACGTTGGTAACTGGGTAATGCAAACCATAGTCGTTGGCTCAAATGGACTTCTCAACCTTAACGTTCAAAGTAACAGCCTGATCAATGGTATTCAGCTTCAGCAGGATTTAACTCCGGTTCCTGAGCCAGGTACTGTTGTATTACTTGGTGTTGGCGGTGTTTTCATGCTTGCTCTCGTAAAGCTGAGAACTAAAGAGAGTTCTGAAGCTAACGTCTGAGCCTTAAGCATTTACATCTGAAAATGGAATCCCTCTTGAATGACAAGAGGGATTTTTTTGTTAGAGGTTATCGAAGTTGTCAGCAGAAAATAAGCAACTTCTTTTTTTAAAAGAGCATAGAATAATAGAATCACCTTGCTGTGGCAAAAGGGCAGAAGGTTGTGATCAGTTTATTCGTGATTTACTGTCGCGGGAATAATAGTATTCATGTATGGATATCAAACAGAGAGAGATATTCCGATTCTTGCTGGTTTACATAATTTATATTATACAACAAGCCAATTAATCAAATTCGAGTCCAGCTCCATCCTTGATAATGCACATGAACATCAAACTTATTACTCCGGCCAAAATAAATCGGCTCCTCGCTGTTTCGAGTGGGTAATTGCAAAAGAAACGTACCTTTCGATTTGACCATTCCAACCCGCTGTTTGTGAAAGACCTTGACCTTTTTCAGTTAGCCCTCGGGCTTGAAGCC
>CAIUQW010000241.1 GCA_903901395.1 uncultured Chlorobiales bacterium
CCCGACTGGTCGCCGAAGAGCTTCATCCAGCACCAGATCGAGGAGATTCGCAAAGTCGCGGGCGACTCGACCGTGGTGTGCGGCATCAGCGGCGGCGTCGATTCGACCGTGGCCGCCGTGCTGGTGAGCAAGGCAATCGGCGAGAAGCTGCACTGCGTCTTCGTCGATAACGGCCTGCTCCGCAAGGACGAGGCGGTCAAGGTGATGGAGTTCCTCAAGCCGCTCGGCCTGAACATCTCGCTCGCCGACGCCTCCGACCTGTTTCTGGGCCGCCTCAAAGGCGTGGCCTCGCCGGAGAAGAAGCGCAAGATCATCGGGCGCACCTTTATCCAGGTGTTCGAAGAGAACATCCACGACGAGAAGTTCCTCGTGCAGGGCACGCTCTACCCGGACGTGATCGAGAGCGTCAGCGTCAAAGGCCCCTCCGAAACCATCAAGTCGCACCACAACGTCGGCGGTCTGCCGAAGCGCATGAAGCTCAAGCTGATCGAGCCTTTGCGCGAGCTGTTCAAGGACGAGGTTCGCGCCGTCGGTCGCGAGCTTGGCATCGCCGAAGATATTCTGATGCGCCACCCCTTCCCCGGCCCGGGCCTCGCCGTGCGCGTACTCGGCTCGCTCACAAGGGAGCGGCTCGACGTGTTGCGCGACGCTGACCAGATTTTCATTGACGAGCTGAAGTCGAACGGCCTCTACTCGAAGGTATGGCAGGCCTTCTCGGTGCTCCTGCCGGTGCAGTCGGTCGGCGTGATGGGCGACAAACGCACCTACGAAAACGTCCTCGCCCTGCGAGCCGTGGAGTCCACCGACGGCATGACCGCCGACTGGGCGCACCTGCCGCACGACTTCCTCGCCAAAGTCTCGAACCGAATCATCAACGAAGTAAGAGGCATCAACCGCGTGGCTTATGATATTTCATCGAAGCCACCGGCCACGATCGAGTGGGAGTGATGGTTTGAGGCTGGATTTTGGAATGGCTATGACCACAAAACCCCGTCGATTTCGGCGGGGTTTTGTGGTCATAGAGATAGGTAAATGCGATGAATGATGCTCGGCATCAACACAGAGATTACCACCTCAGCCCATAACCTCATTAATGCTATCAGATTTAGATTTGTATCCAATAATTGTAAACTCACCGTCGTCTTCCGGAACTTTTACCACCGGATCATAACCGCGAGCTTCCAACATGCCGATTGTCTCATCGACTTTATCAGCAGGAACATTGTTTAGTACAATTGTGGTTTTCATAAAATATCCTCCCTATTTAGAAATTAGTCCATTTTTTTCAACAAATTCGTTCTGCAAGTCGGAATAAGTATCGCCGAAAAGAAATACGTCAATCATCTTGTCCGTAATACTTTTAACTTCTACTCCGCTCTTTTGGTTGATCGCATTAATGAAACGACTATTCTCGTTAAGCCACTTTATTAATATTTCAAGTCGAATCTTATCTTGAATATATTTGCCTTTCCTGTTCGGGTCTGGATCTGGTTTCAAAAGCCAGGTTCGAATTTTTTCTGCATTTTCAGATCTTCCATAGTTTAGCCTTAACGTGTTTGTAAGAGAGGTTTCGCTACTCGCACTCGCGCTTGTAATAAGCTCTGTACTTGCCATAAGATAACTACCGGCGCGGAAATAATCCATTATATCTAACTCAGCTACGTAAACAGGATAGTCAGCTATAAGTTTTCCCATCCCAACCTTAATCCTTTCCGATATTCGTTTTCTGGAGGCAAGCATTTGTGTAATAATAGCGGTAGAATTTAAGTCATCATATATCTCACTACTGACTGCGACATCTGTTCCAGCTACTGCAGCCGCAGTTCCTGACAAAATGCTTTTAGTTGCTACAGGAGTTAAAATTGCACTAGCTGTGGTTAGCCCAATGACCGAAACACGAGAGAATAAGCTGGTTCCACGCCGTTCTCTGTTTAATGATGCGATGTAAGCATAGAACGACGTATCGACAAAATCAATTTTAGATAGAATAACCCTGTTTCTCTCTATTTCTTTGTTTGGAGAATTATTGATTGTTTTTGTTTCCTCATCACTAAAATTCAGTTTAGACTCATACGTTCCGAGTGATTTTTTATCTGGCATTCCCCTAAATGAGGAACATGCATTGCAGCACATGGCGAAAAGCACTATGCTGGCGACATACAAGAACCTGTATCGTCTCATAAACCTCCCTGTTTTATTTATATTGTACCAAACGACTTGTCAAGACTTTACCTTTACAGCACATTCCCCAACAACCCGCCATCGCACTTCGAGGGTGCCTGCCGACAAATCAGCACCGCATCCCATTCGATGAAGTAGCCTACGTTACTCACTTTCAGAAATTCGTCGTGATCTAGAAGCTCTTCAACGGCTTCATATTCAAGATAAGGCGAAATATCGAAACGACCAACGCAGCCATCTTCCGCGATAATCGACAACAATCAATCTGGCTGCGGATGAATTTCAGAAATTCTCTTCAGTCAAGCGTTTGAATTGGGGGCATGCTTTTTTATTGATGGTTCGATTTACAGCCCCAACTCGCTATGAGATCCAAGGCGCACAAGTTCAAGTGCGTTGTCGTCGGTTTTGCGATAGATCAAAATGAGGTCAGGCTTGACGTGGCAATCTCGGCAATCATTTAACTCACCAATCAGGGGATGATCGACCGCGTTAGGCGGCAAGGGTTTGTCCTCTGCCAGCAGATCGATGATACCTTCAGCAGGGCGTCCAGCTTTTTGCCATGCTTTCCCGATTTCTCTCTTCGATAGTCCCGCTTAAAGCGATTGGTGAACTTAATCGTCCGCATTCAATTCATTGAACAGATTTTTCAAGGAGCTGGCCGTTTTCAGCTCGCCGCGCCGAGCCGCTTTGATCGCTTCAATCGTTTCGGCATTCGGAACGAGCGGCTCAAACGGAAGCGCCTTTTCAGCGACGACCCTCTTCAGCATCAACCTTACTGCATCGGACACCGTAAGTCCTATACTTGCAAGCACAGCCGAGGCCTCCGCCTTGGTTTCGGCATCGATCCTGGCCCGCACAACAGAATTTTCCAACATACGTTTACTTTTTTTTGTAGCTACGATGTAGCACGCGCCACACAGAACAACAAGAATTCTCACTATCAGGTTTTCAGTCCGCCTCGGAATTGATCATCAATCAATTCCTCTATTTTTCTTCACACCTGAACTGTACACAACATTTGCACCTCGTCAAAAATCCCGGATCAAGCCACTTTCCGCAACCGCCCACTTTTTGAAGCTTTTCGTTGATCGAACGCGATTTTATTAATGCGCTCACAATAAACCACAACCGACCTGAGATCAAGAGATTGGGCTAAAGCCCTTATTTATATTGTTTTATTCATATCCCCCGGACTAAAGTCCGGGGCAATTGTTTAAGAGTTTTAATGGCTGACGTAATAATAGCGACTTTCATCACAGGTCAGCAGCATCTCAAAGTGAGCAAGATGTTCTGTGCATTCCGGTTGCCGGTGCGGCTCGGCCCTGAGCCAGGTGCCCCCTCAGCGTTCTCTGACGAAGGCTTCGAGGCGGGCTTTGATTGCTTGCGGGCTGGAGAGTTTGAGGCATTCGGCGGTGAGGGCTTCGCACTCCTCGACTGTGTATTTGCCCACCATTGCCTTGAGGGCCGGAATGTCGGAGCTGACCACGCTGAAGTCGCGGAGGCCGCAGCCGATGAGGAATGGCGTCGCAAGCGGATCGGAACCCATGTCGCCGCAGAGCGAGACGCGGCAACGGTTTTTCTGCGCCGTCGTGATGATGCGGTGGAGCTGGCGGATGATCGCCGGGTGGAACTTCTCGAACAGATCCTGCACGATCAGGTTGTTGCGATCCACGGCAAGCGTGTACTGCGTCAGATCGTTGGTGCCGATGCTGACGAAATCGACAATCTGCGAAATCTCGTCGATCAGCTCGACCGCCGCCGGAAGCTCGATCATGGCACCAAGCGCCGGTTTGTCGGGCGTTTCGGTCGTGAGCGTTTTGATGTGGCTGTAATGCCTGTTGAGCGTCTGCCGGATGTGCTCGATCTCTTCGACCGACGAGATCATGGGGATCAGCACGTCGATATTGCCGTGAATGTTCGCCTTGATGACCGCCTGGAGCTGCGCGTCGAGAATCTCCGGCACGTCGATCAGAATCCGCACGCCGCGCCAGCCGAGGTTCGGGTTCGGCTCCTTGACGGGAGAGTAGATCAGCTTGTCGCCGCCGATGTCGAAAAGGCGGATGACGAGCGGTTTCGGCGTGAGCATCCCGGCCATTTCGAGGTAATAGGCATGCTGCACCGACTCTTTGGGAGGCTTCAGGTCGTCGAGGAAAAGGTTTTCGGTTCTGAACAGACCGACGCCCTCCGAGCCGGTGGACTCGAAATGTTCGATCTCCTCCTTGAAATCGATGTTCGAGTAGACCGATATTCGCGCGCCGCAACGGGTGAAGGCGTGGCGGTGCGCGAGCATCGAATCATCCGCCTCATGCCTGCTCTCCTCTTCCCGTTTCCTGAGGTAGGCATCGACGGTTTCATTTTTCGGGTCGGTGATGATCACCCCCTCGGTACCGTCGAGGATGATCCGGCTGGCCGAGACCGCCTTCTGCGAGAAGTTGCCCAGGCCTACAACGATCGGAATGTTGAGCGACTTGCAGATCAGCGAGATGTGCGAGGTCTTGCCGCCGGTGTCGGTGGCGAAGCCTTTGACGTTGCTGCGGCTGAGCAGAATGATGTCCGCCGGCGACAGGTGGTGCGAGACCACGATGGAGCCTTCCGGCACCCACGAGTGCAGCTTGCGGATGTGCAGATTGCGGATGATGCGATCCTTGATGTCGTGCAGATCCGCCGCCCGCTCGCGGAAGAAGATGTCGTCGGAGTTGAGGAAGTGTTCGAGAAATTTGCCGAACTCCTGCTCGATGACCAGATGCGCGGGTTTCATCTCTGTGCGTATCCTGCGCGTGATGTTGCCGGTCAGCACCGGATCCTTGAGCAGCATGATCTGCGCCTGGAAGAGGTCGGAGTAGAGTCGTCCGATCTTGCGGGTGGTGACGCGCTCGATCTTCTTCAGCTCCTTCTCCGAGCGATGCAGGGCGGTCATGAAGCGCTCGACCTCCTCCTCGATGGTCTCCGGTCGAAGCTCGGCCATTTCGTGCTCGACGGTCTCCTTGACAAATTCGTACACCTCGCCGATGGCGAACCCTTTCGCGCTGCCGATGCCGTAATGCCGACGCTCCCTTCCCGACTGGTCGGGCTGGTCGCCGGAGCTTGCTCGGTTTTCCGGCGCGTCACCGGATGATTTCGGGGCTTTTTTGTAGGGCATAACCTCAGGTCTAAAAGGGTGCGGCGTCAGAATTGTTGATGAAGCTGTCCATGTCGAGCGGCGGCGGTTCGGGCAGCGACGCTTCGAGGTAGCCGCCAGCGCAGGCGGGTTCGGAATGGGGTTGGCCGCTCTCCGCGGCGGTCAGGTAACTGTTGGCCGTTGACTGGAAGCGTCCGTAATTTTTCAGGAAGAGCAGCCTGACCGTGCCGATCGGGCCGTTTCGCTGCTTGCCGATGACCACCTCGGCGATGTCTTTGGTCGATGATCC
>CAIUQW010000242.1 GCA_903901395.1 uncultured Chlorobiales bacterium
GAAGCTGATGAGTCTCAAGATCAAGGGGATCAGCTTCCAGCGCGAGCAGCATCGCTATTACCTGAACGTGGCCGCGCAGCTCATCGGCCTGACCGACCGCGATAACAACGGAGTAAGCGGTCTTGAAAAGAGCTTCGAAAGCCAGCTTCGGGGACGCGATGGCGTGCGGATATTCCAGCGTTCGGCGACCGGCGAAATCTATCCCTCCCCCGATGCCGAGCAGGTGCTGCCGCTTGCGGGCAACGACGTGACGCTGACCATCGACGCCGATGTGCAGGGCATTCTCGAAGAGGAGATTTCACAGGCGGTTGCCGATTTCAAGGCGAGCAACGCCATGGGCATCGTGATGGATGTCCGGACGGGCGAGATCATCGCTATGGCCAACTATCCGACTTTCGACATGAATCGCCGGAAAGGGATGACCGTCGATCAGATGCGCAACCGGGCGGTGACCGATATGTTCGAGCCGGGTTCGACCTTCAAGATCGTCATGGCCTCGGCGGCCACCGAGGCGCTGGGCTGGAGGGCTGAGACGCCGGTGGACGGGCATGGCGGCACGATCACGCTTTACGGGCGATACATCCGGGATCACGAACCGCTCGCAGCGCTGAACTTCCAGAAAGCGATCACCGAGTCGAGCAACGTTGTCGCGGCGACCACAGCCATGCGGGTCGGAGCGCAAACTTTTTACAACTACGCCAGCGCTCTCGGTTTCGGGCAGAAAACCGGCGTTGGTCTCATCGGCGAATCGGGCGGATTGCTCAAGCCGGTCGCGCGATGGGGCAGTCTGACGCTGCCGTGGATGGGCTATGGCTATCAGGTGATGGCGACGCCGCTTCAGGTGCTTCAGGCATATGCGACGCTTGCCAACGACGGCGCTCGCATGAGGCCGTTCGTCATCAAAACCGTGACCGATCATGAAGGCAAGAAAGTCATGGAGAACGCGCCGCTGAAGGTGGCGCAGGCGCTGAAGCCGGAGACGGCGCGGTACATGGCGAGGGAGTATTTCCGCGCAGTGGTGGAAAAGGGCACGGGCGCGGCAGCCGACATCGAGGGAATTCCGGTTGCGGGCAAGACCGGCACGGCGCAAAAGCTGCATAACGGCAGCTATCAGGGGTGGGGTTACTACATGGCGTCGTTTGCCGGATTTTTCCCTTACGACAATCCTCAATATGCGGCGATTATCGTTGTCGATGAGCCGAAGACGGAGTATTATGCAGCAGCCGTAGCGGCTCCGGTGTTTTCGCGCGTCTGCGGCCGGGCGGTGGCCTGCTCGCTTGAAATGCAGAAACGTCTCAGCATGAAAGCGCCTGAAAAAGAGGTGCTCGACCGCGTTTTGACGGTGATCATGCCGGAGCTGAGGGGACTGCGCCAGAGCGAGGCGGCCAAGCTGCTCGAATGGTACGGCCTCGAGATGGAGCCTGCGGCGGACGGCGGCGGCTACGTGATAGGGCAGAGCGTCGCGCCCGGCGCGCAGGTAAAGAAAGCGACAAAGATCAGGGTGACTCTGGCAGGAAAAGTTCAGAACAAATGATGGAAGAATCCGCGAAACAAGCGCCGATGGCACGGCTTGACGATTTGATCGCCGGACTCGGCTCGCTGATCGGGTATCGGCGCGAAGCCATTGCGCAAAGCGTCACCGGAGTGACCTGCGATTCGCGAGCGGTCGCACCGGGCTCGGTGTTCGTGGCGGTACGCGGCTTCAGCACCGACGGCCACCGCTATATCGATGCGGCGGTCAATGCGGGCGCGGCGGCGATTGTGTGCGAAGAGCTTCCGGCGGAGTGCAGCGATGCGGTCTGCTGGCTGCTCGTGCCGGACGCCCGCAAGGCGCTGGCGGAACTCGCGAAGGTGTTTTACGGCAATGCCTCCGAGCAGCTGATGATCATCGGCGTCACCGGCACGAACGGCAAGACCACCACGTCGCGGCTCATCACCTCGATGCTCAACGCCTCGGGCATTTCCGCCGGATACATCGGCACGGGGCTGTGCCGCATCGGCAGCCGCGACATTCCGCTCGAACGCACCACCCCCGAGTCGAACGGCCTGCACGCGCTGTTCCGGGAGATGGTCGATGCCGGATGCAGGGCGGCGGTGATGGAGGTCTCCTCCCACGCGCTCGTGCTTGATCGCGTGCACGGCCTGCGCTTCCGGGCAGCAGTTTTCACGAATCTCACACCGGAGCATCTCGATTTTCATCCGACGATGCAGGAGTACGCCGAAGCCAAGCGCCTGCTCTTCGACCGCCTCGACGATGAAGGCTTCGCCGTGGTCAACGCTGACGATCCGCAGGCGGAATTCATGATCGGTAATTTATCGCCGAATCGCATCTTCTGCTGCTCGACTGGCGGCGGTGCGTCATTCTGCGATTCCGCCCAGCGCTTCGTCGCCAGCATATCGGAGATGAGCGTCGAAGGATCGAAAGCCGAGGTCTCGTTCCGGGACCGGACGATGACGATGAACGTCCCATTGCCGGGGACCTATAACGTGATGAACATGCTCGAAGCGTTCGCGGTGGGCGTCGGTCTCGGCATCGATCCCGAAATCGCGCTGCGCGGGCTGACCAATGCCGACAGCGTGGCCGGGCGGATGGAGCGCATCTGGAGCGCCGACCGCCGATGCTGCGCGATTGTCGATTACGCCCATACGCCCGATGCACTGTCGAAAGCGCTCGAAACCCTTCGCGCCGTTACACCCGAAGGCTCGAAGCTCGCGGTGGTGTTCGGCTGCGGCGGGAACCGCGACCGGCTGAAACGCCCCGAGATGGGCCGCATCGCCGCCGAACTTGCCGACCGGGTGATCCTCACCTCCGACAATCCGAGAGACGAAGAGCCGGAAGCGATTCTCGACGAGGTCGAGGCGGGCATGGCGGGACGAGCGCATCTGCGCATCGCCGACCGCGCCGAGGCGATCCGGAAGGCTGTCGAGGGACTTGGCGAGGGGGACATTCTGCTGGTGGCGGGAAAAGGTCACGAGGAGTATCAGGAGATCAAAGGGGTGAAGCGGCACTTTTCAGACCGTGAGCGGCTGGAGGAGTGTTTCGCGCGATCGAAATGAGTAACGGAAGTCAGGAGTAAAGATGAAAGGAGCGCTGATCTTCAGCGATTTCAGTAAGGCGGGAACCATTGTGGCCCGCGATGTGGATGAGAGCTACCGGCTCGACGATCCGGTGGTGGTGATCGATTCGCGCAAGGCGGTCGAAGGCGCGGTCTTTGTCGCGCTGCCGGGCGAGCGTACGGATGGGCACCGCTTCGTCAGTGACGTTTTCGCCGCTGGAGCCGCGTGGGCCGTGGTGTCGCGGCAGTGGTTCGCCGAGAAAGGCGCTGAGTTCGGCGGCCCCGGCCACCGATTCCTCGTCTGCGACGATCCTGTCGCGGCCTTCCAGCTGCTCGCCAACTCATACCGCGAACGCTTCGACATTCCGGTGATCGGCATCGGCGGCAGCAACGGCAAGACCACCACCAAGGAGATGGTCGCCGCCGTGCTCTCGACCGGCTTTCGCGTGCTCGTGACGCAGGGCAACTACAATAACCACCTCGGCGTGCCCTTGACGCTCTTGCAGATGCGCCGCGACACTGAAGTGGCGGTGATCGAGATGGGGATCAACCATCCCGGCGAGATGGAGTTTCTCTGCTCGATAGCCCGCCCGACGCACGGCCTGTTGACCAACATCGGCCACGAGCATCTCGAATTTTTCGGCTCCCTCGACGGCGTCGCCGATGCCGAAGCGGAGCTGTTCCGCTACCTCGAAGCGCACGGCGGCACGGTGTTCGTCAACGAGGACGACCATCGCCTCGCCGCCGCCGGAGCGTCACTCTCCCGCAAGATCGGCTACGGAATGAATCCGGGCGAAGGTCGCGCCTGGTGGGCCGAGGAGATTGGCGCGGATCGCGTGGGCCGTGTTTCCTTCACGCTCGCATCGGCGAGCTGCCGCCAGCCGGTGGCGATGAACTTTGTCGGACGGCACAACGTCATCAACGCCGTGGCCGCCTCGGCGGTTGGCGCTCACTTCGGCCTCGATCCGTCACAAATTTCCGCGGGTCTTGCCGCGCTCCAGCCTGCAAAGGGGTGGAAGCGCATGGAGCTGTACGACGATGGCGACATCGTCGTGCTCAACGACACCTACAACGCCAATCCCGACTCGATGCGGCTCGCGCTCGACACGCTCGCCGCCATCGAATGCCGGGGCCGCCGGATCGCCGTGCTTGGCGACATGCTCGAACTCGGCGACAATTCATCCATTGAACATGAGGCGATGGGCAATTATATTCGCCAGCTGCCGGTCGATGCGTGCCTGACCTACGGCGAGGCGGCGAAGCTCATCGGCGAAAAAGCTGGCGAGCGCTGCCTCGCTCACTTCGGGACGATGGACGAACTTCGTCAATTCCTGTCGAACTATGTCCAGCCGGGCGACGCAGTGCTTTTCAAGGGATCGCGTGGCATGAGGCTTGAACTGGCGGCGGACGATCTTATCAAACAGAAACAAACGCATACGATCTGAACCGAAGATGCTCTATTACATACTCCGATATATCAACGAACTCTACGCTGTCCCCGGACTGCGCGTCATCGAATACCTCACCTTCAGGGCGAGCGCGGCGGCCATCACGGCCCTGCTCATCATCCTTTTTGCCGGACCGGGATTTATCCGGTTCCTGAAATCGAAGTTCGTCGAGCCGATCAAGATGGAAGCGCCGCCAGAGCATCGCAAGAAGAAAGATGTGCCCACGATGGGCGGCCTGATGATCATTTTTGCTATCGAAATTTCGGCGTTCCTTTGGGCGAAAATCGACGATCCGCACGTCTGGCTGATCATGCTTGCCGTCTTCTGGATGGGACTGATCGGCTTCATCGATGACTACCAGAAGGTGGTGCTGAAAGTCAAGGGCGGCCTCGCCGGTCACTACAAACTGATCGGGCAGGTGATTCTCGGCCTTGTCATCGGCTTCTACACCTGGCAGGATCCGGCCTTTTCGGTGCTGCTCTCCAAGACCACCGTGCCCTTCTTCAAGAAGCTCTCGGTCGATTACGGTATATTCTATATTCCTGTGGTGATTTTCATCATCACGGCGGTCTCGAACGCGGTGAACCTGACCGACGGCCTCGACGGACTTGCCGCCGGAAACGCGGCCATCGTCACCTTCGCCCTCGGCGGCTTCGGCTACCTTTGCGGCAACGCGGTTTACGCCGGGTATCTCAGCATCCCCTTCATCTCCGGCGCGGGCGAAGTGGCCGTGGTGAGCATGGCTATAGTCATGGCGTGCGTGGGATTTCTGTGGTTCAATTCGAGTCCCGCCGAGGTGTTCATGGGCGACACCGGCTCGCTTTCGCTCGGCAGCGCCATCGCGGTGATCGCGCTCATGCTCAAGCAGGAGCTGCTTTTACCGATACTCGCCGGCGTCTTTTTCGTCGAGACCCTCTCGGTCTCCTTGCAGGTCGCCTGGTTCAAGATTTCAAAGAAGATTTACGGCGAAGGGCGGCGTATTTTTCTCATGGCCCCGCTGCATCACCATTTTCAGTTGAAAGGATGGGCGGAACAGAAGATCGTCATCCGCTTCTGGATCGTCTCGATTCTGCTTTTTCTGACAAGTCTCATGACCCTGAAACTGCGATAACGTGAAACCGGAAGCGCTGAAAAACATGGCGGTGTCGGTAGTCGGCACCGGAAAAAGCGGAATCGCCGCCGCCGAACTGCTCGTCAAGGCGGGTGCGAAGCCCTTCGTGAGCGAATCGGGCGTGGTCGCCGTCGAGGCTGCCGAGACGTTGCGCCAGCTCGGCGTGCCGTTCGAAGAGGGGGGCCACTCGGAGCGGGTGTTCGACGCGGAGCTGTGCATCGTCAGCCCCGGCATTCCGCAGCGCGTGCCGGTTATTCGCGAAATGCACGAGCGCGGCATTCCCGTGGTGAGCGAGATCGAGCTGGCAAGCTGGATCTGCCCCGCGCGGGTCATCGGCATCACCGGCACGGACGGCAAGACCACCACGGCTACGCTCATCCACAAGATTTGCGAGGCGGAGGGCGAGCGTCAGAATTACCGCGCCTTCAGCGTTGGAAACATCGGCATTCCTTTCTCGTCGAAAGTGCTTGAAATGTCACCAAAAGACATCGCCGTGCTCGAACTGAGCAGCTATCAGCTTGAAGGGTGTTTCTCGTTCCGGCCAAATATCGTCGTACTGACCAACATCACCCCCGACCACATGGATCGCTACGGCGGCGACATCCACGCCTACGCCGCCGCGAAGTATCGCATCCACGCACAGCAGGGCGAGGGCGACACGCTGATCTACAATCATGACGATCCGATGCTTCGCGCTCACTTCGACCAAGAGGAGCCGTGGCCCTTCCGGGTGGTGCGCGTCGGTTTGCGGGCCGGGACGCTCGACGCTACGCCGGGAGATTTCGTGTCGGTCGATGGCGGAGAGATCGTCGTCCGCGCCTCCGGCTCGACTGAAACGCTGATGCGCGTCGATGAGATCATGAAGCCGGGATTCCGGGGCGACCACAATCTCTACAACGTGCTCTCGTCGGTCGCGGCGGCATCCGCTGCAGGCGTGTCGCCGGAGACGATGCGGCGCGTGCTCGCGGAGTTTGGCGGCGTCGAGCACCGGCAGGAGTTCGCGGGCCGGGCGAGGGGCCTCGACTGGATCAACGACTCGAAAGCCACCAACGTCAACGCTCTCCGCCAGGCGCTTCAGGCCGTGCCCGCGGGCATGGTGCTTATCGCCGGGGGGCGCGACAAGGGCAACGACTACAGCGTCATCGCTGAAATCGTGCGCGAGAAGGTCGCCTGCATCGTTGCGATTGGCGAGTCGCGCCAGAAGATCGCCGACGATTTTCGCGGCATCGTCACCGTCCTTCCCGCCGCGTCGCTCGCCGAAGCGGTCGATCTCGCCAGCCGGAACGCCCGGCCCGACGGCAGCGTGCTCTTTTCGCCCGCCTGTTCGAGCTTCGACATGTTCCGCGACTTCGAGGATCGCGGGCGGCAGTTCAAGCAACTCGTGCGGGAGCTGACATGAAGCTGAACGACTTGAAGCTCAATCTCGATCTGGCGCTCGGCGACCCGTCCGCCGAATCGACGGCGCTGCTTCCGGCGCTGCCCGGACGCGGCGATATGATCGCGGGCAAGCTGCTTTTCCTGATCGTCGCGCTGCTCATGTGCATCGGCGTGGTCGTGGTTTACAGCAGCGGCGCGGGGTGGGCGGAGCAGAAATTCTCCGATCCGCAGTACTTTCTCTGGCGTCAGCTCACCTTCGCCGCCACCGGGATGGCGGTGATCTTCGGGGTGGGCATGGTCGATTACCACTTTTTCAGGAAGATCAGCAAGTTGTTTCTCTTTGTCAGCATCGGCCTTCTCGCCCTGCTGCTGCTGCTCAAGATGGCGCATGTGTATCACGGTGCGGCCCGCTGGATCGGCTTCGGGCCGCTGAAGTTTCAGGCGTCTGACCTGGCCAAGTACGCCATCATCTTTCACTTCTCCCGTCTGCTCGCTGAAAAGAAAGAGTATATCCGGGATTTGCATGATGGCTACTATCCGATGCTGGTGCTCCTGATGATCGTGGTGGCGCTGGTGGCGCTCGAGCCGAACTTCAGCACGGCGTCGCTCATCGGGGTTATCGGCTTCATGCTGATGTTCATCGGCGGCGTCCGCTTAAAGCATCTCCTGATGACCGCATTGCCGCTGATTCCGATTGCCGGAGTCTTCGCTATCGCCGCGCCGTATCGCGTTGCCCGCCTGATGGCATACGGCGGCGGCGAGCACCAGTTGAGCTACCAGGTGCGTCAGGCGCTGCTCGGCCTCGGCAACGGCGGGCTTTTCGGCCTCGGCCTCGGGGCGAGCAAGCAGCGCGATCTCTACCTGCCGCTCTCGTACAACGACTTTGTTTTCGTCATCGTCGGCGAGGAGTATGGCTTCATCGGCGCGATGGTGATTCTGCTGCTTTTCGCCGGCCTGTTCGCCTGCGGCGTCATCATCGCCAAGCACGCTCCCGACCTTTTCGGGCGATACCTGGCCATCGGCGTCACCTTCGCCATCGTCTTCTTCGCCTTCATCAATATCGCCGTGGCAAGCCACCTCATGCCGACGACCGGCGTGGCGCTGCCCTTCATCAGCTACGGCGGCACGGCCTTGCTCTTCAACTCGCTCGGCATCGGGATTCTGGTCAGCATTTCACGCTACCGGAAAAAAGTTGAAACCATCGAGCGGGCGCATGCACTGCTCGAATCGAAAGGAGGCGCATCATGAAAGTGCTCTTCGCGGGCGGCGGCACCGGCGGTCATCTCTACCCCGGCGTGGCGATGGCGACGGAGCTGAAGAAGCGCGTGCCCGGCATCGCCATCTCCTTCGCGGGCACCTCCGCCGGAATCGAGGCGACCGAGGTGCCGCGCCTCGGCTATCCGCTCGTGCTGCTGCCGGTTCGAGGATTGAAGCGTGGATTCTCGATTCGCGCTTTGGCGGAGAACGCAGCCATTCTCGCCGACTTCGCCAAGTCGCTCTCGATGGCGATGGCGCTCATCCGGAAGGAGAAGCCCGACGTGGTGGTCGGTACCGGCGGCTACGTCAGCGCGCCAATACTGCTCGCCGCGCAGCTTTCGGGGCGGAAGACGCTCATCCAGGAACAGAACGCTTTTCCCGGCCTGACCACGCGTATGCTCGCTCGCCGAGCGACGGAGGTGCACCTCTCCTTCGAGGAGAGCCGGAAGTTTTTCGGCGGTAAAGCCTCGGTGTTCGTCACCGGCAACCCGGCGCGGGAGTTCCCCGCCGAGAGCCGCGAGTCGTGCCTCGACTTTTTCGGCCTCGACCGGACGCTGCCGACGCTGCTCGTCTTCGGCGGAAGCCGCGGGGCGAGGGCGATCAACAACGCCGTTCTGAAGCTTTGCCGCCGACTCGAAGGAAAGATCAACCTCATCTGGCAGACCGGCTCGCTCGACGCCGAGCGGGTTCGCGCGGAGGCAAGCCCTTCGGCGACGCGCTGGATCGGCCCTTACATTCAGGAGATGGGCAAGGCATACGGCGCGGCTGATCTCGTGCTCTGCCGGGCGGGCGCGTCGAGCCTCGCCGAGCTGACCAACCTCGGCAAGCCCTCGGTGCTGATTCCCTATCCTTACGCGGCGGCGGATCACCAGCGCCACAACGCTCTCGCGCTCGTCAACTCGGGCGCATCGGTCATGATCGAGGACTCGAAAATCGGCGAAGAAGCGTCGTTCGAGTCAATCCTCGCGCTGCTCGGCGACCGCGAAAAGCTCGCGCGGATGGGCGAGGCGGCCCGGCGGGAGGGTCATCCCGGCGCGGCGGCGAAGCTTGCGGAAAGAATTATCGCGCTGTCCAAATCATGAACTGGAGGTTGCTTGCCGGGCGGCAAGCGGGATCGATCCTGATTTGAAGAATCGGATGACGGGCTGTATGTGTTCATATTCCGGCCGTCAAGCCGTCGGAACAATTGCCCCGGACTTTAGTCCGGGGTTCATGGA